>NZ_JACDDD010000140.1 GCF_013817205.1 Polaromonas sp. | reverse complement strand
ACATCAGCGAGCCGACAAAAAACACGCCCGCTGCTAGGCCGGTGATGAAGCGGTGTTTGATGCACCAGCGGCTGGCGCGCATGTACCAGCGCATCACCGCACCGTCTTTTTCCACGTAATTGACGATGGGCTTGAGAATGTAGGCCGCCATCATGGGCGTGAGCATGCGCGCCACCACCAGCGATGCAAACACGGCCAGGGCCGCGGTCCAGCCGAACTGCTTGAAGAATTTGCCGGCAATGCCGCTCATGAAAGCGGTCGGCAAAAACACGGCAATCAGGGTGAAAGTGGTGGCGATCACCGCCAGGCCAATTTCGTCGGCGGCTTCCATCGCCGCCTGGTAGGGCGTTTTGCCCATGCGCAGGTGCCGCACGATGTTTTCGACCTCCACAATCGCATCGTCGACCAGGATGCCGATCACCAGGCTCAGCGCCAGCAGCGTCACCACATTGATGGAAAACCCCAGGTAATGCATGCCGATGAAGGCCGGAATCACCGACAGCGGCAAGGCCACGGCAGACACAAAGGTGGCGCGCCAGTCGCGCAGAAACAGCCACACCACCAGCACCGCCAGCAGACCGCCTTCGATCAGCAGGGTCAGCGAGGCGCTGTGTTCCTCTTCAACCGGGGTCACGAAGTCAAAGGCCTCCGTCAGCTCGATGTCCGGACGGCTCAGCTTGAGCGCTTCCAGCGCGGCGCGTACGCCCCGACCCGCTTCGACCTCGCTGGCGCCCTTGCTGCGCGCCACTTCAAAACCGACCACCGGCACGCCATTGAGCAGGGCTGACGAGCGTTGCTCGGCCACCGTGTCCTGCACGTCGGCCACCTGGTTCAGGCGCACCTTGCGCCCGTCGCCAACGGCCAGCTCGATCAGGCCCAGTTCGGCGGCCGACTGTACCGTGGCCAGCGTGCGTACCGGCTGCTCGCCGCTGCCCACCTCGGTGCGACCACCTGCCGTGTCGAGCTGCACCTGGTTGAGCGCGCGCGACACGGTGGCGGCGCTGACGCCGAGTGCCGACATCCTGGCCGGATCCAGCGCAATCCGCACCTCGCGGCTGACGCCGCCCACGCGTGTGACCGCGCCCACGCCGGGCACCGCCAGCAGGCGGCGCGTCAGGGTGTCATCGACAAACCAGGACATGGCTTCATCGTCCATTGCCTTGCTGCGAATGGTGTAAGCCAGCACCGGAGACGACGCGAGGTTGATCTTGCTGACGATGGGGTCGCGCACATCGGCGGGCAGGTCGGCGCGTACCTGCTGAACCGCCGAACGGACTTCGTCGAGCGCTTCCTGGGTGGATTTTTCCAGACGGAACTCGGCGGTAATCGTGGCTGCACCGTCCTGCACCTTGGTGTAGATGTTTTTCAGGCCCTGCAGCGAGGCGATGGCGTTTTCGATCTTGCGCGCCACATCGGTCTCCAGCTGCGCCGGTGAGGCGCCGGGCAGGCTGGCCGAGATCACGATGTTCGGTACGTCCAGGTCAGGAAAGTTTTGCACCTTCATGGCCTGGTAGCTGAGCATGCCGGCAAAACACAGCATGACAAAAAACATGATGGCGGGAATCGGGTTGCGGATGCACCAGGCGGAAACGTTCATTCTTTTCTCCGGCAATCTGCTATCTATTTAGTAGCTGCTAGCGCAGCATTGACGGGGACTGGAGCCTTGTTTGTCTCTACAGATGCCGCAGGGGCGGCGGGCGCGGCGGCAGCCAGCTTGACCGTGTCACCATCGGCCAGAAAGGCGGCGCCTGCCGCGACATACCGCTCACCGGGCTTGGCGCCCTGGACAATCTCGACCACGTCCCCCAGCCGGCGGCCGGTTTGCAGCTTGACCTGCACCACTTTGTTGTCGGGCTCGATACGCATCGCATAACTGAAGCCGTCGCGCAGCACCAGCGCCTGCTGCGGCAGTGTCAGGGCGTTCACTGATCCGAGTTCAAATTCGCCCTGGGCGTACATGCCCGCCTTGACGCTGGGGGTGCGGGGCAAATCGACATAAACCAGCGCATTGCGGGTCAGCGGATCGACAGTGGGCGCCACCATGCGTACGGTCCCTTTGACCTTTTCGCCGCTGGCGGCGGTCACCAGCGCGGTGGCCCCGGGCCTGATGCGCCCGATTTCATTGCTGGTGACCTCGGCGCGCCACTCCAGCCTGCCGCCACGTATCAGGCGGAACAACTCGGTGCCGCTGCCCACGACGGCGCCCACCGTGGCGCTGCGCGCAGAAATCATGCCGCTGTCAGGTGCCAGCACCTGAGTGTTGTTGCCGCGCACCTGCTGCGCATCCAGCACGGCCTGTGCCGCAGCGACACGCGCTTTGGCGGTCTGCTCACTGGTGTTGTACTGGTTGATCTGCTGGGTGCTCAGGGCGCCCGAATTCTGCAGCGTGCGGGCGCGCGCCGCGTTGGCGGCGGCATCGGCGGCCGTGGCCTGCGCCTCGACCAGGCTGGCACGCGCCTGCGCCACATCGGCCCGCACGCTGTCACCCGAAAAACGCGCCAGCACCTGGCCGGCCCTGACCGTGTCCCCCACGTTGACCAGCACGTGCGTCAGTCGCAGGCCGCTGGATTCCGAGCCGATGACGGCCTCCTGCCAGGCCACGATGTTGCCGTTGGCGCTGAGCTTGATCGGCAGGCGGGTCTGTTCAGGCTGCGCGGCTGACACCGTCAGCGCCGGTTTGGGCGCAGCGGCTGCAGGCTGGGCCGGCTTACCGGAATCCGAGGAAAACATGGCGTAAGCCCCCGCCGTCACTGCGATAACAGCTATCAGAACAATAGCAACCGGTTTGATCTTGGATTTATTCATGGTGTTGTTGTTGATTCAGGGTGATGTATTTCAGGGCTGGCGTGACGATGGGTGGCTGCCGGTGGCGACAGCCGGTCCGCCCGGGCCTTCGAGCTCGCGCGTCCAGCCGCCGCCCATGGCGCGGTACAGCGCGACCCAGGCCGAGGCACGCTCGCGCTGCAGGTTGAGCAGCGCCGTTTCTGCGGCCAGCTGTGTGCGCCGGCTGTCTTCCAGATCGACCAGGCTGGCCAGGCCGTTTTTGTACAGCGCCTCGGTGCCGGCGAAGGAGGCCCGGAAACCTTCGGCCGCCACGCGTGCATCTTCGCTGCGGGCGGCGGTGCTTTGCAGCGTGATCAGTGCTTCCTCGACCTCGCGCACCGCCTGCCGGACGCGGGCGCGGTAAAGCGCAGCCGCTTCGTCGTAACGCGCCTGCGCCGCCTCTGCGTCGGCGGCACGCCGACCGCCGTCGAACAGCGGCACGCTCAGCGCCAGCGGCCCGATGGACCATGTGTTGAAGTCGGTGCTCACGCCGCCGCTGCGCAAGTTGTTGGCCGCGACCGCGCCGCTCAGGGTCAGGCGCGGGTAACGCGCGGCCTGCGCGCTGCCAACTTCGGCGCTGGCGGCAGCGACATCGCGCTCGGCGCTGAACACATCCGGGCGCTGCGCCAGTGCCTGCGCCGGTACGCTCGCTATCAAAACAGTAGCTATCTGTGCAGTACCGGCGGGGGCTGAGGCCAGTTTTTGTCTCAAATCCGACTCGGGCATACTGCTTAGCGCCACCAGCGCCTTGATGTCCAGCTCACATGACGCGGCCTGCTGGGTGGCGCGGCTGTTGGCGTCGGCGGCACTGGCGCGCGCCAGCGCTGCGATCGCGGGTGCGGTGAAGCCGGCCTCCGCGCTCAGTTGCGCCAGCCGGCCGGTCTCGCCGCGCGAG
>NZ_JACDDD010000083.1 GCF_013817205.1 Polaromonas sp. | reverse complement strand
CCCTATCGGATATATACCTCCGGCAGAAGCTGAGGCAAACTACTACCGGCAACTCGCCAGTCAAGCCTCCACGGTGGAGGCATGACTTAAACCAAACAGCCTCCATGAAACCCGGGGCGATTCAGAGGACATTCCTGAACGCAATCTTGTTTTGGAACGAAGACAAGGAATTTGCAGATTTGCAACATCCGAAAAAATCCACTTTCAATAAGCCTGCGGGCAGTGTGATGCCGATCGGCGATCCGTCTGCCTGGTATTCGTCGATCATCTGACAGACTTGAAGGGGTTGCGCCGCCCCAGCTCGTCCATGTAGCCAGCGATGCCTTCGCCTTCGCGCTCCAGGAAGCGCTCGACCGCATCGGCAAAGGCCGGGTGCGCCAGCCAGTGGGCGCTGGTGGTCTTGACCGGCAGCAGGGCGCGCGCCATCTTGTGTTCGCCTTGGGCGCCACCTTCGAAGCGCTGGTAGCCGTGGTCTATGCACCACTGCAGCGGCTGGTAGTAACAGGCCTCAAAGTGCAGGCAGTCCACGCGTTCGGTCGCGCCCCAGTAGCGGCCGTAGGCGACTCCTGTTTCGGTTTGAGCATCAGATCGGCCTCCAGCCCCCGTCATGACTGGGCTGATAGCTATCAAACTGGTAGCAACTGGAGCGCCACCACGTTCCCCGACAAACAGCAGCCAGTTCTCTGGCATGGTGCCCTGCATGCGCCGGAAGAAGTCACGGCTCAGATAGGGCGCGTTGCCGTGTTCGTAATAGGTACGCTCGTAACAGCGGTAAAAAAAGTCCCAGTCGGCGGACGTAATGTCGGCACCCAGCGACCAGCGAAAGCGCACGCCAGCGTCAGCCACCTTGCGCCGCTCCTGGCGGATCTTCTTGCGTTTATCCTGGCTCAACGACATCAGGAAGTCGTCGAAGTCGCGGTGACCGCCCGGCCGTCCTGTCCAGTGAAACTGGACGTTGTGCCTGAGCATCAAACCGGCTTCCTCACACGCCGCCACATCCGCATCGCTGGTAAACAGCAGGTGCAGCGAAGACAGGCCTTCGTCGCCGCACCAGGCGACCAGCGCCTTCACCAGCAGTGCGCGCGTGGCCGCATCACGCGCCAGCAGGCGCGGGCCGGGCACGGGTGTGAAGGGCGGCGCCACCAGCGCTTTCGGGTAATAACTCAGGCCGTGCTGGTGGTAGGCGTTGGCCCAGGCGTGGTCAAACACGTATTCGCCATAGGAGTGGTCCTTCAGGTAGAGCGCGCACGCGCCGGCCAGTTCATTGCCCTGCCAGAGGGTGATAAAACGCGGCGTCCAGCCGGTGGTTGGGGTGGCGCTGCCGCTTTCAAACATGGCGCTCAGGTACTCGTGGCGCATGAATGGGTTCAGCCCCCCGTCCATGTCCTGCCGCGCCAGCAGGGCGTTCCACGCCGCGCCATCAACCAGCTCCGGTGCGTCCAGCACACGGATGACATAATCGTTTTCAGTCACAGCACCCATCGTTTTCTTCTTTTTCCATGACTCTCAAGATCTGCGTTGCCCAATTGAACTACTGCGTTGGCGACATGCCGGGCAACGCGCAAAAAATCATTGATGCGGCGCGCTCGGCCTATGCCGACGGCGTGCGCCTGCTGCTGACGCCCGAGATGGCGATTTGCGGTTATGCCGCCGAAGACCTGTTTTTGCGCCGTTCCTTCATCGAAGCCTGTGATGATGCCGTGAATTTCATCGCCCATGAGCTCGCCGGGTTAAAGGGCCTGACAGTGGTGGTGGGCACACCGACGCACGGTGACAGCGGCAAGGCCTTGCGCACCAAAAGCGTCGAGGTGCAGCAGCGCCACAACGCCGCCCGCGTGTTGCGTGAAGGCGCGGTGGTCGCCAGCTATGCCAAGCGCGAGTTGCCCAACTACCAGGTTTTTGATGAGCGTCGATATTTCACGCCCGGCGATGGCGTCTGTGTGTTCGAGGCCGGGGAGGGCGAGGGCGCGGTGCGCATCGGCCTGCTGATCTGCGAGGACGCTTGGTTCGAGGAGCCGGCGCGCCTGGCCAAAGCGATGGGCGCTGAGTTGCTGGCCGTGATCAATGCGTCACCTTTTCACGTTGGCAAAGGCGGTGAACGCGAGCTGATGATGCGTGAGCGTGTGCTGGCCACCGGTTTGCCCATGGTTTATGCCCACCTGGTGGGCGGGCAGGACGAGATTGTTTTTGAAGGCCATTCGTTTGCGCTGCAAAGTGACGGCTCTTTGGCTGGACGGGCCGAAAGTTTCAAGGAAAATCTGTTTGTAGCCCACGTCCGACGGGCGCAAGCAGCTATCAAATTGGTAGCAAATATCGAGCCTGCGCGAAGTGCGGAGGCCGATTTGTGGGACGCACTGGTGCTGGGCGTGCGCGACTACCTCGGTAAAAACGGCTTTCCGGGCGCCATCCTGGGCTTGTCGGGTGGCATCGATTCGGCGCTGGTGCTGGCGATAGCGGTGGATGCGCTGGGTGCCGACAAGGTGCGCACGGTGATGATGCCGTCGCCCTACACGGCCGACATTTCCTGGATCGATGCGCGCGAAATGGCGGCGCGAATGAAGGTGCGTTACGACGAAATTTCCATCATTCCGGAGTTTGAGGCCTTCAAGGCATCGCTGGCCGGCGAGTTCAAGGGCCTGCCGGAAGACACGACCGAGGAAAACATCCAGGCGCGTATCCGCGGTGTGTTCCTGATGGCGCTGTCCAACAAGTTCGGCTCCATCGTGCTGACCACCGGCAACAAGAGCGAGATGGCGACCGGTTACTGCACCCTGTACGGCGACATGGCCGGGGGATTTGCCGTCATCAAGGACTTGCTGAAAACCACGGTGTTCCGCTTGGCCGAGTGGCGCAACAAAAACGACCCCTACGGCACCGGCAGCAACCCCATCCCCGAGCGCATCATCACCCGCCCGCCGAGCGCCGAGCTGCGCCCCGACCAGACCGACCAGGACAGCCTGCCACCCTACGAGGTGCTGGACGAAATTTTGCGGCGCTACATGGAAAACGATGAAAGCATAGACAGCATTCTGGCTGCCGGCTTTGACCGGGCGGTGGTGGAGCGGGTGACGCGGCTGATCAAGATCAACGAGTACAAACGCCGCCAGGCGCCAGTTGGCATCCGGGTTAGCCACCGCAGTTTCGGCAAGGATTGGCGCTATCCTATTACCAGCAAATTTCGCCAGTAAAAAGCAAAAAGCGCGGGATTCCCCTTCCAAACCAGCAGGGGCCGCGGAACCGGCTTTGCCGGGCCGCAGGCGCAGCGCCCCCTCGGGGGGGGCGCGAACCACACGAAGTGGGGAGCGTGGGGGCCTTACATTTAAACGAACGGAGATATTCAGTGAAACAAATTACCGCCGTCCTCAAACCTTTCAAGCTTGAAGAAGTCCGTGAAGCCTTGGCCGAATGCGGCGTGACCGGCCTGACCGTGACCGAAGTCAAGGGATTCGGCCGACAAAAGGGTCATACCGAGCTGTACCGCGGCGCCGAGTACGTGGTCGACTTTTTGCCCAAGGTCAAGGTCGAGGTGGTGGTGAAAACCGAAGACGTGGACCGCTGTGTGGACGCCATCGTGCGCGCCGCCCGCACCGGCAAGATCGGTGACGGCAAGATTTTTATTACCAGCGTCGAGCGCGTCGTCCGCATTCGGACCGGTGAGGAAGACGAATCCGCCGTCTAGTGTGGCCCCCACGGTCGCTCGCTACGAGCCTGCGGCAGCTCTCCGCCCCTTGAACGGGAGTTGAGGCCGCTGCCCTTGCAGGGCGCCACGCCGCCGGAGGCGGCGCATCTGAAGGCTGTCCAAGCCCGCGCAGGCGTGCTCGGAGCCGCAGCCTTCAGCCTGCGGGCCGGCGGAGCCGGACCCGCGGCCCTGGCTGGTAAAGAGATAGCCTCTCCGATGAAGGCCAGAAGCAGTTCCTAAATCTGGTCCAGCCGCTGGCCTTCGGGCGCCATGCCCGCGACCTGCACCAGTTGCTCCAGCAGGGCTTCCGGCTCGCTGCCAACTTGGATCAATTCCATCTGCCAGTCGCTCATGAAGCCGCTTCGGACCGATGAAGCCAGAAAGGCCAGCAGGTCGGTGTAATAGCCGTTCAGGTTGAGCAGGCCCACTGGCTTGGCGTGGTAGCCGAGTTGACGCCAGGTCCAAACTTCAAAAAGTTCTTCCAGCGTGCCTATGCCACCGGGCAGCGACAAAAAGGCATCGGCATGTTCGGCCATGATGCGTTTGCGCTCGTGCATGGTGTCCACAATGTGCAGCTCGGTGCAGTCGGTGTGCGCCCATTCCTTTTCCACCAGCGCTTTCGGGATCACACCGATCACGCGCCCGCCGGCTGCCAGTGTGGCATCGGCGACGATGCCCATCAGGCCGTTGCGGCCACCGCCGTAGACCAGCTGGCCGCCGCGTTCGCCTATCCAACTGCCGACCAGGCGGGCCGTCTCGGCAAAAACCGGCTCCACGCCGGGGCGTGAACCGCAATACACACAGAGTGAAAAAGCCGGCGTCATGCGATAAACCGGTGGAACAGCGCCAGCGCCCAGGTGCCGGCGCACAGCAGCAGGCTCAGCAACACGGCAGCGCTGCCCATGTCTTTGGCGCGTTTGGACAAGTCGTGCCACTCGGGGCCGATGCGGTCAATCGCGGTCTCGATGCCGGTGTTGAGCAGCTCGATGATCATCACCAAGATGACCGATCCGGCCAGCAATACAGTCTCAACCCAACTGCGGCCCAGCCAGAACGCGGTCGGCAGCAGCACCAGCGAGGCAATCGCCTCCTGCCTGAATGCGGTTTCGTGCCAGCCGGCACGCAGGCCGGCGACCGAATAACCCAGCGCGTGCCAGACGCGGTTCAGGCCCTTGCGGTCTTTCTGGGGGTTGACGGGGGTGGTCGGCGTTGGGGCGCCGCCGGGGACGAGGAAAGAAGCGGAATCGGGCATGTCGGGATTGTCGCGCGGCTCTGTGGCAGTTTGATGTGGAGCCTGCATGTCGGTCGTCTCAGGCCGGCTTGCGCGGACTGCGGGAAGGCAGGCTGGTCACCAGCCGGGTGCCGGCCATGGCGTCATGCCAGAACTGCCGCTCCGGGTGAAAGCGCGCCAGGATGGCCCAGATGGGGATCCAGCCCAGGGCGAGTACCGCCGCTTCCCGGGCCGGCAGCCCAAATGCCCAGCTAACCACCAGCGGCGGCATAAACCAGAGCCAGCTCAGTACGTAACGCAGCAGCGCGCGCTTCTGGGTGATCCGGGCGCCGTGTTTGTCCACCACCCGGATGTTCCAGGTTTTCATGGCAAGGGTCTGGCCCTTGGCCCAGAACCACACAAAATAGATGCCGAACACCACGAACAGAAAGGCCTGCTGGGCATGGCGGTTGTCCATGGCGTTGCGCGTCTGGCTCAGCGCGCTGAACAGGTAGCCAGCGATGAACACCACGCCAAACATCAGCAGGCCTTCGTACATCCAGCACGCCATACGCCTGCGCAGCGACGGTGTCACAGCATGGGAGGTGGAGTCAACTATCAATTTTGTAGCAACCAAGTGAGGGTGAGCAAGGGCTGCAGCACGAATTTACCCCAAGACGCGTGCCGCGTGGCACGCCGGTTGAGCCGCTTATTGCGGCTGTGGCGGGGTGGCTGGCGGGCCGGCAGGTGCGGCGACGGGCGCGTCGTTCGACTGCGAAACAGGGATTTTAGGCGCAGCCTTGGACTTGGCCTGATCGGCCGCTGTCGGGATGGAGGCGATTTTTTGTCGAGAAACAGGCTTGGAGGCCGGCGCAGCACCTGTCGGCTTGGCCGGTGCCTTGTCGGCCAGTTTGCGTTTTTCCTCGGTGCTCAGCGACTGGTAGGCCTCCCATTTGGCCTTTTTTTCTTCAGCCGTCAGCTCTTTGGACAACTCTTTGGTTTTTGCAAAATTCAGCCGCGCCTGGATGCGCTGCTGGGGGGTCAGTGCCACCCATTCCTTCATACGGCCCTGCATCTTGACCTGTTCCTCAGCGGGGAGCGACTGGTAGCCGCGGGCCATTTCAAGCCACTTGCGCTTGTGGCTCTCGCTCAGGGAGGGCCAAGCCGATGCCAGTGGCGTCAACACTTCGCGTTGCGAGGGGGTCAATTCCACCCATGCAGGGCCGGAAAATGCCGGCACGACCACGGTTTTGCCTGCTGCGGCTGCCGGGACAGATGTGACGGTCTGGGCCGTAGCCAGTGCAGAACCTGCCATGAGAAGCAACAGCGCCCACTGACCAGCCAAGCGAGCCCTGCCGGGAAGGCAAAACACGGCAATAGCAGGGTGAGGGATAGGCGCAGTCATGGATTCAGGATTTAGGTTCAGTGGCGGCTGGCGCCGGGTTCAAAGCGTGGTTTTGAGGAACTGCACAAAACCCGGGTCGGAAAACGCGGCAGGCGGCAAATCATCGGTCAGCAGGGCTGAGTCCACCTCGGCCAGCTCCCGGACCAGCTTGTCGGTTTGTAGCGAATTGATGGTCATCAGCCCGACCACGAGAGCGATCAGGGGTAACACCGAGCCGATTCGGTTCCACAAGCTGAAGCCCTCGTCCGAACCCCAGGTCAACGTCGAGCCCAAGCTGGTGCCGGCTGTCACGCGCACGGTCTGCACCCTGGCGATGCGGCGCATGGCCACAGCCTGGGCGCGCGCGGCGCGCAGGCGCTCGGAGATCTCATAAGGCAGGTCGGCGGTGCCGGCCGAGAGATAGGAGGCGGTTTTCAGGCCATAACGGTCCTGCAGGACGTCGGTGCGATTTTGTGGTGAGCGGTTCATAGTTTGATTCCCCTGGCGGCCAAAGCTTTACTGAGTGCATGGACGGCTCGCGAACAATGCGTTTTCACACTACCTTCGGAGCAACCCATGGCAGCAGCTGTTTCAGCCACGTCCATTTCCTCCCAATAACGCATCAGAAAGGCTTCCCGTTGACGCCCGGGCAGCTCCTTGATCTCTACTTCGATTTCTCGCAAGATCTGAGCCCGTTCGGTCGCGTCCTGCGCACTCTCTGTGCCTTCTGAGTTGGTGGAGGACTCTAAAGTTTCAAGCAAATCGAAATCTCCGTCATCACCAGCGGATTCGAAGTCACTCATGTTGGAAAACAAGGCACTTCGGGTCTTGCGACGGCGGAACCAGTCCAGCGTGGTGTTCGACAGAATGCGCTGGAACAACATGGGCAGTTCGGCGGCTGGCTTGTCGCCGTAGTGCTGCGCCAGCTTCATCATGCTGTCCTGAACGATGTCGAGCGCGGCTTCGTCGTCCCGAACATGGTAGACGCTGCGCTTGAAAGCGCGTTTTTCAACGCTTTTCAGAAAGTCGGAAAGTTCTTGTTCGGTTGCCAACGGTGGTTTCCGGTTTGTTCCGGTGCTGTTGTTCTGGAGACCTGGTGCCGGTGCACTCCTGCGGCAGGAAAATTATCGCATCTAGCACCGGGTGGACCGCACTTATTGGCGAACAGGTTTGCTGCTGCCGGTGTGGCCTATAATCCGGCCTGCAATTCAAACAGCAAACGGGTCATGATCCGGCGGTTTATGTTTCCGCTCATGGTTTTGTCCTCAAGTCTCGACGCTACTCCACAAGAGTGGGTGAAGAGGCACCCAAGGTATTTCGTTAGAGAAATTCACAAAGGTTCATCATGGAAATCTCAAAGGCCGAATTCGCTTCGGCAGCGGCAGCTTCTGCCCCAACAACTCCGCAAGAACTCCGCGGCGCGGAAATCCTCATCAAGGCCCTGCAGGCCGAAGGCGTCAAGCACGTCTGGGGTTACCCCGGCGGCGCTGTCTTGCACATTTACGACGCTTTTTACAAGCAGGAAACGATTCAGCACGTCCTGGTGCGCCATGAGCAAGCGGCCGTGCATGCCGCCGATGGTTATGCGCGTGCGACTGGTGAGGTTGGCGTAGCGCTGGTCACTTCCGGGCCTGGCGTCACCAATGCGGTCACCGGCATTGCCACGGCCTATATGGACAGCATTCCGATGGTGATCATCACCGGTCAGGTGCCCACGCACGCGATTGGTCTGGATGCCTTCCAGGAGTGCGACACCGTCGGCATCACGCGGCCCATCGTCAAGCACAATTTTCTGGTCAAGGATGTGCGCCACATGGCAGACATTCTGAAAAAAGCCTTCCACATCGCACGCAGCGGTCGGCCCGGCCCGGTGGTGGTGGACATCCCGAAGGACGTCTCCTTCAACAAGACGATGTATGCGGGCTACCCGCAAACCGTCGAAATGCGTTCCTACAACCCGGTGCGCAAGGGGCATGGCGGGCAGATCCGCAAGGCGCTGCAGCTGTTGATGTCTGCCAAACGGCCCTACATCTACACCGGCGGCGGCGTGTTGCTGAGCAATGCTTCGCAGGAATTGCGCACGCTGGTGGACATGCTGGGTTACCCCTGCACCAATACGCTGATGGGTCTGGGTGCCTACCCGGCCAGCGACAAGAAGTTTCTTGGCATGCTGGGCATGCACGGTACCATGGAAGCCAACAACGCGATGCAGAACTGCGACGTGCTGCTGGCGGTTGGTGCGCGGTTTGACGACCGCGTGATCGGCAACCCGAAACACTTCGCGCAGAACGAGCGCAAGATCATCCATATCGACATCGACCCGTCGAGCATCTCCAAGCGCGTCAGGGTCGACATTCCCATCGTCGGCGACGTCAAGGATGTGCTGACCGAATTGATCGCGATGATCAGGGAATCCGGTCTCAAGCCCGACAGCAACGCGCTCGGTGGCTGGTGGGAAACCATTGAAGGCTGGCGCAAGCGCGACTGCATGAAGTACAGCATGGGCAAGGGCGATGTGATCAAGCCGCAGTATGTGGTGGAGACGCTCTGGAACATGACCAAGGACGCCGACACCTACATCACGTCCGACGTCGGCCAGCACCAGATGTGGGCTGCGCAGTACTACAAGTTCGACGAGCCGCGCCGCTGGATCAACTCCGGCGGCTTGGGCACCATGGGTGTGGGCATTCCTTACGCCATGGGCATCAAGCTGGCCAAGCCGGACAGCGAGGTGTATTGCATCACCGGCGAGGGTTCGGTGCAGATGTGCATCCAGGAACTCTCGACCTGCCTGCAGTACAACACGCCGATCAAGATCGTCTCGCTGAACAACCGCTACCTCGGCATGGTGCGTCAATGGCAGGAAATCGACTACGAAGGCCGCTACAGCAGCAGCTATATGGACGCATTGCCCAACTTTGTGAAGCTGGCCGAAGCCTACGGGCATGTCGGCATGCTGATCGAAAAGCCGCAGGACGTGGAGCCCGCTCTGCGCGAGGCGCGCAAGCTCAAGGATCGCACCGTGTTCATGGACTTCCGCACCGACCCCACCGAGAACGTGTTCCCGATGGTCAAGGCCGGCAAGGGCATCACGGAAATGCTGCTCGGGTCTGAGGACCTGTAAGCGGCGCGTACCATTTTTTAACCGTCACCTGACGAATCTATTGTTTGCCGAGCCTGCGCATTACCGTGCGAAGGGGAGGGCAGCGAAAAGAGGAATCTTTCTATGAAACACATCATTGCAGTTCTGCTGGAAAACGAGCCGGGCGCTCTTTCCCGCGTGGTCGGCCTGTTCTCTGCGCGCGGCTACAACATCGAAAGCCTGACCGTCGCGCCCACCGAGGATGCCAGCCTGTCGCGCATGACCATACAGACCACCGGCTCGGACGACGTGATCGAGCAGATCACCAAGCATCTGAACCGCCTGATCGAAGTCGTCAAGGTCGTCGACCTGACTGAAGGCTCCTACACCGAGCGCGAGCTCATGATGGTCAAGGTACGCGCTGTCGGCAAGGAGCGCGAGGAGATGAAGCGCATGGCTGATATATTCCGCGGGCGGATCATCGACGTGACCGAAAAGAGCTACACGATCGAGCTGACCGGTGACCAGTCCAAAAACGACGCTTTCCTGGAGGCGATTGACCGCAGCGCGATTCTTGAAACCGTGCGTACCGGCTCCAGCGGCATCGGCCGCGGCGAGAGGATTCTCAGGGTCTGATTTTCAGTCGTCCGTGCGCGCGTTTTCGACAGGCGGGGCGCGAACGGACAGAAGTGGCGATGTTTTACCGTTCGCCCTCAGCCTGTCGAAGGGCATTTTCGCCAGAGTTATCAACGACATCTACGGAGAGAGAAATGAAAGTTTATTACGACAAGGATTGCGACCTGAGCCTGATCAAGGGCAAGACCGTCGCCATCATCGGTTACGGCAGCCAGGGCCATGCCCACGCACAAAACCTGAACGACAGCGGCGTCAAGGTTGTGGTCGGTCTGCGCAAGGACGGCGCTTCCTGGCCCAAGGTTGAAAAAGCCGGCCTCAAGGTTGCTGAAGTCGCGGATGCCGTCAAGGCGGCCGACGTCGTGATGATCCTCCTGCCCGACGAACAAATTGGCTCGGTCTATGCCAACGACGTGGCTCCCAACATCAAACAGGGCGCCTCGCTCGTGTTTGCCCACGGCTTTAACGTGCACTACGGCGCCGTGATCCCGCGCGCCGACCTCGACGTCTGGATGGTCGCACCGAAGGCCCCGGGCCACACAGTGCGCAATACCTACACCCAAGGCGGCGGCGTGCCGCATCTGGTGGCTGTGCACCAGGACAAGACCGGCAAGGCGCGTGACCTGGCCCTGAGCTATGCAATGGCCAACGGCGGCGGCAAGGCCGGCATCATCGAAACCAACTTCCGCGAAGAAACAGAGACCGACCTGTTCGGCGAGCAGGCCGTTCTGTGCGGCGGCACGGTCGAACTGATCAAGGCCGGATTCGAAACGCTGGTGGAAGCCGGGTACGCGCCTGAAATGGCGTACTTCGAGTGCCTGCATGAGCTCAAGCTCATCGTCGACCTGATCTATGAGGGCGGCATCGCCAACATGAACTACTCGATCTCCAACAATGCTGAATACGGCGAGTACGTGACGGGCCCGAACATCGTGACCTCGGCTACGAAAGAGGCCATGCGCAAGTGCCTGAAGGACATCCAGACCGGCGAATATGCCAAGAGCTTTCTGCTCGAAAACCGAGCCGGTGCGCCCACACTGCTGAGCCGTCGCCGCCTGAACGCCGAGCACCAGATCGAAGTCGTGGGCGAAAAACTCCGCGCCATGATGCCCTGGATCGCCAAGAACAAGCTGGTCGACCAAACCCGCAACTGATGAAACTGCCGGGCCTCACCCGGCCTGGCCAGGCTCAGCTTCAAGCCGCGCAAAACACCTGCGCGGCTTTTTCGTTTTCGCAGGCGACCGTTTGGTATCCTCGGGGCATGAATCTATCCTCCATAGCGTCGCACACTGGGCGGGCGACTTTTTCCGACACCCGGAGCATCTTCCATGCATGACGGCCACGACTCTGACATCGAGGCCGAAGAAGTTGTGCCGCGCAAGCGGCGCAAGGGCATCTACATCCTGCCCAACCTGTTCACGCTCGCGGGTTTGTTCGGTGGGTTTTATGCCATTGTGATGGCCATGAATGGACGTTTCGACCAGGCGGCGATTGGCGTGTTTGCTGCCATGGTGCTGGATAGCCTGGATGGACGCATCGCGCGCATGACCAACACACAGAGTGCTTTTGGCGAGCAGATGGACTCGCTGGCGGACATGGTGTCGTTCGGTGCTGCCCCCGCGCTGGTCGCTTATGTGTGGGCGCTGACCGGTCTGGGGCGGTGGGGCTGGATTGCGGCTTTTGTTTACTGCGCCTGCGCCGCGCTCCGGCTGGCACGCTTTAACGTCAACACGGCGGTCGTTGACAAACGGTTTTTTCAGGGCTTGCCCTCGCCGGCTGCAGCGGCGCTGGTGGCCGGCTTCATATGGCTGATGGACGAGGCGGGCTTTCAAGGGGAGGAGGTGCGCTGGTACATGTTCGCCCTGACGCTTTATGCGGGCCTCACCATGGTGACCAACCTGCCTTTCTACAGTTTCAAGGACCTCAGCATCAAGCGTACTGTTCCGTTCGCGGTGATTGTCCTGATCGCCCTGGGCATTGCGGTGATCAACATTGACCCACCGACCGTGATGTTCAGCCTCTTCGTGATCTACGGCTTGTCCGGTTATGTGTTGTATGGCTGGCGCAAGGCCAGAGGGCAGCCGACCAGCGTGATATCGACGTCCACGGACGAACCTGATGAGCGCGGCCTTCACAAGTAGCTTGTCTTAAATTGTGTGATACATTGCAAGCCATGAACCAGATTTCGCTAGCGCTACTGCTATCTGCCAACGGGCGGAGACGGTAGCGCGCACGCGTACACCCAATTCAACGGCCCGTTTGCACCAGCAACGGGCCGTTTTTCTTTGGGTTGCTGGGTTTGGAATGTCAAAGTGAATGAGATCAAGATGTTGAAAACACCTTCAAGCAAATACAAGTCCTTCCCTCCGGTGCGCCTGGCTAACCGCAGCTGGCCGGATGCGGCCCTGAACCGCGCGCCCATCTGGTGCAGTGTGGATCTGCGTGACGGAAACCAGGCACTGATCGAGCCCATGGACATTCCGCGCAAGCTCCGCATGTTCGAGATGCTGGTGAAGATCGGCTTCAAGGAAATCGAAGTCGGCTTCCCGTCGGCATCGCAGGTCGAATTCGACTTTTTGCGGCGCCTGATTGACGGCAAGCTGATCCCGGACGATGTCACCATCCAGGTGCTGACCCAGGCACGCGAACCGCTGATCCGCCGCACCTTCGAAGCCTTGCGGGGTGCACCGCGAGCGATTGTCCATCTCTACAACGCGACCGCGCCGGTCATGCGACGGGTGGTGCTCGGCATGAACGAAGACGAGATCGTCAAGCTCGCGACCGACAGCGCACGGCTGTTCCGTGAACTCGCTGCGGAGCAGCCCGACACGCAATGGACCTTCCAGTATTCACCCGAAATGTGGTCCGGCACCGAGCTCGAATTTTCAAAATGCGTGGTGGATGCGGTCACTGAAGTCTGGCGGCCCACGCCCGAGCACAAGTGCATCATCAACCTGCCATCGACGGTCGAGCATTCAACGCCCAACATCTTTGCCGACATGATGGAATGGATGCACCGCCACCTGGCGCGCCGTGACGCCATCGTGCTGTCGGTGCATCCGCACAACGACCGCGGCACCGGGACCGCGGCCGGGGAGTTTGCCCTGATGGCTGGCGCGGACCGCATCGAAGGCTGCCTGTTCGGCAACGGTGAACGCACCGGCAATGTCGATCTTGTCAACATCGCGCTCAACCTCTACACGCAGGGTGTCGCGCCCGGACTGGACTTCTCGGAGATCGACGAAATCCGCCGCACCGTCGAGCATTGCAACCAGCTGCCGGTGCATCCGCGCCATCCCTATGCCGGCGACCTTGTCTACACCTCGTTTTCCGGCTCGCACCAGGATGCGATCAAGAAGGCGTTTGCCGCGCGCAAGGAGGGCGACATCTGGGACATGCCTTACCTGCCGATTGACCCCAAGGACCTGGGTCGAAGCTACGAGGCGGTGATCCGCGTCAACAGCCAGTCGGGTAAGGGCGGCATTGCCTATCTGCTTGAAAGCGAGTTTGGACTGGAGTTGCCGCGCCGCTTGCAGATCGAGTTCAGCCAGGTGGTGCAGGGCGTGATGGATGCAACCGGCAAGGAGTTGACAGCCCAGGACCTGTTCGCGCTGTTCGAAAAGGAATACGGCGTGCAGAGCATCCAGGCGCCACAGCATCTGGTGAGCGAGGAGGTTGTCACAGCCGCAGGCACCAAAACTTTCAACATCCGAGCTGATGTTCAGCTCCATGGTGCCAGTCACCATGTGGCCGGCGAAGGCACTGGGCCGATCGACGCTTTTGTCGCCGGACTCAACAGCGCTACCGGCCATGCCGTGCGTGTGCTGGACTACCACGAACATGCCATTGGCTCAGGCGCCGCCGCGCAGGCCGTGGCCTACCTGGAGCTGCGCATCAACGGCAAGACACTGTTTGGTGTCGGCATGGACGGCAATATTGTGTTGGCATCGCTCAAGGCCATCGTCTCAGGCCTGCAGCGCACCAACACCCCGCAGGTCGCCGCCGTTAACATGGCAGATTGATCGACATCCCGACGACACACACCGCACGCAGCAGGAGCCAGCCATGACCGACAAACTGATTATTTTTGATACCACCTTGCGCGACGGCGAGCAGTCGCCCGGCGCATCCATGACGCGCGACGAGAAGTTGCGCATTGCGCGCCAGCTTGAACGACTGAAGGTTGACGTGATCGAGGCCGGGTTTGCAGCCAGTTCCAACGGCGACTTTGAAGCGGTGCAGGCGATTGCAAACGCCATCAAGGACTCGACCATCTGCTCGCTGTCGCGCGCCAATGACCGCGATATCTCGCGTGCAGCCGAAGCGCTCAAGGGCGCCAACAGTGCACGTATCCATACCTTCATCGCAACCAGTGCGTTGCACATGGAGAAAAAGCTCCGCATGAGCCCGGAGCAGGTGCTGGAGCAGGCCAAACTTTCGGTACGGTTTGCGCGCAATTTGGTGGCCGATGTCGAATTCAGCCCGGAAGACGGCTACCGTAGCGATGTGGACTTCTTGTGCCGCGTGCTGGAAGCCGTGATCAATGAGGGCGCAACCACCATCAACGTGCCCGATACCGTGGGCTATGCGGTGCCCGAACTGTACGGCAACTTCATCAAGACGCTGCGTGAACGCGTTCCCAACAGCGACAAGGCTGTCTGGTCAGTGCATTGCCATAACGACCTTGGCATGGCCGTGGCCAACTCGCTGGCCGGGGTCAAAATTGGCGGTGCGCGACAGGTCGAGTGCACTATCAACGGCCTCGGTGAACGCGCCGGCAACTGCTCGCTTGAAGAAATTGTCATGGCCGTGAAAACCCGCCGCGATTATTTCCAGCTCGACATGAACATCGACCCGAAGCACATCGTTGCCGCCAGCCGCATGGTCAGCCAGACCACCGGGTTTGTGGTTCAGCCCAACAAGGCCGTGGTCGGCGCCAACGCGTTTGCGCATGCCTCTGGCATTCACCAGGACGGGATGCTCAAGGCGCGGGAAACCTACGAAATCATGCGTGCTGAAGACGTGGGCTGGAGCTCCAACAAGATGGTGCTGGGCAAGCTCAGCGGCCGCAACGCTTTCAAGCAGCGCCTGCAGGACTTGGGCGTCCAGATGGAAAGTGAAGCCGATACCAATGCCGCTTTTGCGCGTTTCAAGGAATTGGCCGACGGCAAGAGCGAGATCTTCGATGAGGACATCCTGGCGCTGGTCAGCGATGACAGCGTCACCCACGAACAAGAGCAGTATGGTTTCGTCTCGCTGTCCCAGCACAGCGAAACCGGCGAGCGCCCCCGGGCAAGTGTGGTGTTCACTGTGGACGGTAAGGAGGTCCGCGGCGAGTCGGACGGCAACGGCCCGGTCGATGCCTCACTCAAGGCCATCGAGACCCATGTCAAGAGCGGCGCAGAGATGGTGCTGTATTCGGTCAATGCCATCAGCGGTTCGACCGAAAGCCAGGGCGAAGTAACGGTACGGCTGCAGAACAGCGGCCGGGTCGTTAACGGTGTGGGGGCTGATCCAGACATCGTGGTGGCCTCAGCCAAGGCCTATTTAAGCGCCCTCAGCAAATTGCAGAGCAAGTCCGACAGGGTGGCGGCACAAGGGTAAAAAGCGTCTGTGGGCAACAAAAATGTTTGAAATCAATGACTTGGTAATTTTTTGTTGCTTTTTACCGGCTTCAAAGTCGAATCGGCCAGCAAGTTAAACGTTGCGGTTAGAAAAGTTTCGCAAACGATTGATATTGCGTGACTTTTTCTATTTGTATACACTCCAGCATCGGATTAATCGCAACAGGAGGCGAATCAATGGCCAACTCGCTGAACATGATCTTCAAGCGGAGCTTACAACTCGTTGGATTTTTTACTTTCACGGTCGCGATAATTTTGCCGGTGGCCGCGGAAGCAGCGCCAGCCAAGCGGCAGGTCGTCAAAAAATCCCACGCGACCAAGGTGGTATCCAAAAAGGTCGTGTCCAGTCGCACGAGCGTGCGCTTTGTTTCCAAATCATCGCGCATGCCTGTCATCGTCGCAACACCCGCGAGGCCCTCGTTCGGACAGATTGCCGGCCTGCACGGCGCCCAGGATCCGCTGGATCTCAAATCCAGTGTGGCGCTTGTGATCGACCAGGACACGCATGAAGTCCTGTTCAGCAAAAACGACCAGGCCGTCCTGCCCATCGCTTCCCTCACCAAACTGATGACCGGCATGATCATCAGCGGCGCCCGCTTGCCCATGGACGAAACCATCACCATCACGCAGGACGACGTAGACACTGAGAAGGGCAGCCGCTCGCGTCTGAGGGTCGGCGCCAGCCTGACCCGCGGCGAACTGTTGCATCTGGCGCTGATGTCCAGCGAAAACCGCGCGGCCCACGCGCTGGGCCGGACCTACCCGGGCGGCATGCCGGCGTTTGTCAAGCTGATGAATACCAAGGCAAAGATGCTGGGCATGACCGGAACCCGTTACGTCGAGCCCACTGGTCTGTCCAGCCAGAACCAGTCCAACGCGCAGGACCTGGCCACGCTGGTCAACGCGGCCCATGCCGACCCGGTGCTGCGCGAGCTTTCCACTTCCACCGGATACCAGGTTGCGGTAGGCAGCCAGACCCTGCAATACAACAACACCAACCGGCTGGTCAAGAGCCCGGACTGGGACATTGGCCTGCAAAAAACCGGTTACATCTCGGAAGCTGGTCAATGCCTGGTCATGCAGACAAAAGTAGCTGGCCGCAAGCTGATCATGGTGTTTCTGGATTCGGCGGGCAAACTCAGCCGCCTTGGTGATGCCGAACGGGTCCGTCGCTGGGTTGAGTCTCAGCCGGTAATTGTGCCCAGGATCAGCGCGGCAGGCAGGGCTGCCAACGGCTGAAGCGACCTCGGTGGCTTACTGCCGTGCCTTCGGGGCAAGGCTGGTTTGCTATCTTATCGATAGCTGCTTGCCCTTCACCCATATGGGGTGGAGCCCATTTTCATTTTAATTTCCCAGAGCGGTGGCCCAGCGCAGCTGAAATTTCGTGCGCCGTGGCCTCAAGTTTAG
>NZ_JACDDD010000010.1 GCF_013817205.1 Polaromonas sp. | reverse complement strand
GTCGTGGGTCTTTGGGCTTGCGGCCTGCGCCAGCTTTACGGCTATAGCTTTGACTCTCTACGCGTTTACGCTGAGGGATCAACGTCTCAACACGTTGCCAGAATTCGTCAGTCACTTTCCAGGATTTGGCTTTTGCCATCACAACTCCAACCGCGGCACTCGCGCATGGAAAGTGATTATCATTTATTTACGGATAAGTTCTAAGTCAAATTACTCCATATAAGTAGTTAACTCACACCTTTTTCAATATGCCTGCGAGACGTGAATTTTCTTACCCCGCCTTGCGAATAGTCCCCTGCGCCGCAGCGCACAAGGTGCGCTCCTCACCGCGCAGCATGAAAACATCGCAGCGGCACACGGCCTGCGTTTTGCCGCTGCCCACCACTGTGGCCACGGCCAGCAGGCGCTCGGCGTCTTTGGCCGGGCGCAGGTAGTTGATCTTGTATTCGGACGTGACCGAGTCACCCAGCACCGAGCCACCGGCAAAGGTCAGGGCGTTGTCGGCCAGGTAAGACAGCACACCACCATGCACAAAGCCGTGCTGTTGCAGAAGGCCGGCCACCACCGGCAGCGACAGCTCGGCATGGCCGTGTGAAAAAGCGTCCAGCTGCGCGCCCAGCAGCTGGCTGAAAGCCTGCTGGCCCAGCACTTGTTGCCCGAAGGCGAGCATCTCAGCGGGCATCGAAGTCTCCGGTGGTGGCGGGCTTGGTGGCCGCGTGTTGCGCCGCCGCCCTTGCAAAGCGCGCGGCATTGGCGTGGATCATGGGCCGGTAAACATGGCGCAAAAGCCAGCCCGGCAGCCACTGTGCCCGCTCTTCATGGGCGACTCTGCCACGCGGATGGTTCATGAAGGCGAAGGGCGATTGAGGGCCTTGCGGTTCTGCTTGCCAGCATTCGATGTGGCTCACGTGCTTGACCGACTTGTAGCCGTAGTGCGCGGGCGCCACTAGGCGCAGCGGCGCGCCGTGGTCCAGTGACAGGGGGCGGCCGTTCAACGTGTCGGCCAGAATCACGCCAGAGGCCAGCAAGTCCTCCAGCAGCATGCGCGACTGGTAGCCGTCCTGCCCGCGCAGCACCACCCAGCGCACGCCCAGAGCAGGGTCGGTGCGTGGCGCGATGTGCAACTGATAGAAGTCAGAAAACCGCACGCCACCCCAGCGCAATGCTCGGTGGCTCCAGGTGGTCACGCAATGAAAGTCGCTGACTTGCTCAACCCTTTCAAGGCCCTGCAGCGTAGAAGAAATGACCGCTGGTGTAAGCGCGCCGCCGGAAAGTTGCAACGTTCGCGCTGTCGCGTCGTGCGGAAAGCGCCCGGCATAAGGGGCCAGGCCAAAGCGCGGAAAATCAGGCCGCGCTTTTTGCCCGGGTGGAAGAGGGCTGGCTTCAGGGTGTGGATTGGTCATAAGTTGCCTTGTAAGACGCCGGAATATCAACACGAAACAGCGCACCGGCCAGCGACAGCACGATCAGCAGCGAGATGACGGCGCCTGCCGCGCAGGGCACAGCAACCATCAAGGCCCTGGCCAGGCGCGGGCGGCCCTCTGACTGCCAGTAGGCGGCGCAACCCAGGTGCGTGAAGAGCGCCAGCACGGCCAAAAAGTAATAGGGTGCAAAGAAAAACTGAAACGGTGCCACGTGAAAGCCCGCAGCTGCGAAATAGAAGTTGGTATCCAGGCCAAGCGCCGCGCGCCCGGACAAAACGGCACCCACGTGAACGGCCAGAAAGAATGAAAGGTAGGCGCCCGAGGCGGCTTGCAGCCAGGCAATGCCTCCGTGCCGCTGCTTCCACCCGCGGATGACAAACACCAGCCCGCTGACGATCTGAAAACCAATGCAGGCCAGCAGCACCCATTCAACCGCCCTGGCCCGGTAAACCAGGCGGGCTGTTTCCATGAAAGCGATGTGGGCTGAAGCACCCCCCAGGCCCACCAGGTGGTTGGCAATGTGCAGGCAGGCAAAGGCGGTAATCACCATCGCCGAAAGCGCGTGAAGTTTGCGCGGCGTCATGGGGTATCACCTGCAACCGACATCCAGGCCCCGTGCTCCAGTGCCGCGCGCACCTTGGGTGGTACCGTGGGTTTGGCCTGTGCCACCCAGTGCTGCGTCAGTGACAGGGCCGGTGAAAACACCAGCGCCATCCACACCGGGAAGGGCATGGCCCGCATGTCGCCGGCCGCTACCTGCTGGTCTATCCACTCTGCCAGAGCGGCATAGGCGTTGGCATTGACGGCGCCACGCTCGGTACCTGCTGTCTTGCCGCTTCCAGCCGTCTCTCCCGTGCTAGTTGCCATGCCATCTGCCATGCCATCTGCCATGCCATCCGTGCGCCGCAACTTGTGCAGCAGGCGCGCTTGCTCGGGGTGTTGCAGCACCCACTGGATGTAGCCGCGTATCAGGCCCTTGACGCCTGCCTCGGCCGTGGCAGCTCCGGCTATCGGTGCCATCAGCGCGGCATGAAAGTCGCGCAGGGTGTGGGCATACAGCGCATCGGCCAGCAGCGCCTTGGTGGGAAAGTGGTGGTACAGGCTGCCGTTGCTGACGCCGGCTTCGACGCGCACCATGTCCATGGACGCGGCGGCAAAGCCGTGCGCCAGAAACACCCGCGTGGCGGCGTCCAGCAGCTTGTCTTTGGTGGTGACGGCTTCCATGATTGGAGTATCACTCCAGAGTTACACTCTAGTCAAGTGGATATTTTGACGGGCTGGTCCCCCCGCGGCGCATGTCAGGCCTGCAAGGTGCGCCTGAACAGGTCAAACAGCCGCTCCCAATGCCGCTCGGCTGCTGCCTGGTGATAAATGCCTTCACGCCTGGGGAAGACAAAACCGTGCTCGGTGCCCGGGTACCACTCAATGCGGTGCGGTGTGCCAGCGGCCACCAAAGCATCCTGCAGCGTTTGCACAATCTCTGGCGGTGCCCAGCGGTCGGTTTCTGCACAGGCAAAGTAGCTTTCGCAGCGGATCTTTGGGGCCATCAGGTGCGGCGAGTCGTCGCGGTCAGTCACCAGGTTGGCGCCGTGAATGCTGGCAATGCAACTGATGCGGTTTGGCAGGGCAGCGGCAGCCGCCATGACAAACGGCCCGCTCATGCAGTAGCCCACCGCACCCACGCGGCTGGCGTCGGCCTGCGGCTGCGCATCTACAAAGCGCAGCATGGCTTCGGTGTCGTGCACCAGCATGGCGTTGGTCAGAGAGTTCATGTGTTCAAACACGACCGCCATTTGCGCCTCTGTGCGCTCGGTCAACCAAAAGTCGCGCGAGCGGCGGTAATACAGATTGGGCAGCACCACGTAATAACCTACCGCCGCAATACGCCGCGCCATGTCGTGCAGCTCTTCACGCTTGCCCGGTGCGTCCATGTAAAACAGCACCACCGGGTGCGGCCCGCGTTCTTCGGGGTAAACCACAAAACTGTTCATCGCGCCGTCAGCGCTGGGGATGTCAATGTGTTGTTCAATCATGGGCAAGCCTCAAACAAAGTAAACCAGCAGCCCCAGGCCATACAGAACCGTCGCCAGCAAAATACCGCGAAACGGAATGCTGAACCAGTAAATCTTGCCCAGCACCACATAGCCCAGCAGCACAAGCAGGCCCAACGCCAGCAAAAAGACCGACTGAAACAAAAATGCCGGGTGTACCAGCGCCAGATAGGCCCACACCGCACCAAACAGAATCCCGCCATAAGAGTGGCTGGCGTTAAACCCTATCCAGGCGCGCCACATGGTGGTCTGGCGTGTGATGACTGGCGAGACCACCATCATCCTGGCCTTGAGCTCCGCGTCGCGCGGATCAAACTTGGGGCCGTAGAAGGTAAAGACCAGGTGCAAGAAACCCAGTACAAAAATGACAGCTGCGCTGGCGGCAATAAGCAGGGCGGGTGTACTCATGCCCCACATTCTGCCGCCACGCAGGAAAGCTGCGCGCAAATTGGCGACAATCCTCAGCAGAAAGAGAGACCGCCATGCCCTTGCCCTTTGCCGACCGCCTCAACAACGTAGAAACCTCTGCCATTCGTGAACTGTTCAAGCTGCTGGGCAAGCCCGGCATCATCAGCTTTGCTGGCGGTTTTCCAGACAGCGCCATGTTTGACGTGGCCGGCATTCAAGTGGCCGCAAACAAAGCCCTGACCGAAGAGCCCGGCGCCGCGTTGCAATACGGCGCCACCGAAGGCTACAACCCGCTGCGCGAACAGCTCGCCGCCTTCATGGGCAGCAAGGGGGTAGAGGTCGCGGCCGATGGACTGATCGTCACCACCGGCAGCCAACAGGCGCTGGACCTGCTGGGCAAAACCATGATCGATCCCGGCGACAAGGTGATTGTCGAAGGCCCGACCTTTCTCGCCACCATCCAGTGTTTTCGCCTCTATGGCGCAGAACTCATCAGTGCGCCCATCGACGCCAACGGTGTCAAGACCGACGAGCTGGAAAAGCTGATCGCCGAGCACAAACCCAAGTTTGTCTATCTGATCCCCACCTTCGGCAACCCCAGCGGCGCACTGCTGAGCCTGGAGCGCCGCAAAAAAGTGCTGGCCCTGGCCGTTAAATACAACACCCTGATTGTCGAGGACGATCCCTACGGCGACCTTTACTTCAACGCGGCGCCCCCTCCCAGCATCCTGAGCCTGTCGAAGGACGTTCCGGGCAGCACGGAACTCATCGCCCACTGCGGCAGCATGAGCAAAGTCCTGAGCCCCGGCCTGCGCGTGGGCTGGATGATCGGCCCCGCCGAGCTGCTGGCCAAGGCCACCATGTGCAAACAGTTCAGCGACGCGCACACCAGCACCTTCGCCCAGGCGACAGCCGCCCAGTACCTGAAGTCAGGCCGCATGCCCGCCACGCTGGCCAAAGTGCGCAAGGCCTATGGCGAACGTGCGCTGGCGATGGGCGCGGCCCTGAAGCGCGAACTCGGCGACGCGGTGGAGTTAACCCAACCCCAGGGTGGCCTGTTCTTCTGGGCCAGGCTCACCGGCGCGGGTGGCAGAACCAAAGATGCGGGCGAGTTTGCCAAGAAGGCGATTGAGCAGGGTGTGGCGTTTGTTCCGGGGGCGCCGTTTTATGCGGAGAGTCCGGACTTGAGTACGTTCCGGCTGAGTTTTGCAACGGCGGATGTTGCGAAGATTGAAGAGGGCGTGACCCGTCTCGGCAAGGCGCTTTGAATCGATCTGGACTGTTTCCGCCGGAGAGGTGCGTGGACGCCCGGGAATAAAAATGCCTGCTGCACATGTGCAGCAGGCTTTTTGTTTGGCGGCTATATAGGGGGTCGGGGCTCAGCCCGCAGGCTGTTCGTCCTTCTCAGCCGTCTCGCTGTCGGTCTCAGGCTTCTCGTCGGTGGTCACAAGATGAGGCTTCTTGCCGGGCTGAACGGCATGTTCCGCGCCGGGCGCGATCTCTTCGCCGCGGTGCTTCTTTTCCTGCTGGACTTTTTTGTCGTGGGCAATGTTGCGTGGGTCGGTCATGGGGTCCTGTGGGGTTGGGCTAAGAAGTGCAGGCCTGTGTGGACCTGTTCCTTCATAGTGCGCTGCACATCGTCTTCATGCCACCGCTGCAATACCTGAGCTTGTGTGGGAGTGGTCCCACGTCGCAAAGCGGGCAACGTTCGTACGAGCCGGGCGCACCGGGGCGACCTGCAGGGGTGGTGGCTTGTCCTTTACGTCCCGGCTGCGTCCGCGCGGCTTGCCGCCCAAGGTCCTTTCCCCATGGTCTATGCCCTGGTCCAGAAACAAACCGGTCAGTCTGGTTCGCGAGGTGCAGCTTGGTGTGCTCGGCTTCGAAGGCGATAGCGTTGTCGTGCGGGGTGCTGGAAAAGCCGTTGGATTCTTCCTGGTGCCCCGAATTAGGCTGCTCAAGGAGACGAAGGCAGGCCGGCGACGGCAATCGAGATATCCCGAGACGACTTATATCAAAACCGTATAACTGCTAGAGCCCTGTCTATGGTTACCTCCGGGCATGTGCACGGCGACAATCCGCATTGCCTGTCTGGCTGGTCAAGTTCGTTGGGTGATGTAGGTCGACCGGGAGACCCATCCGCTATGCTATTGAATTTGTAGCTACTCACGCAATACTGACGGGGGCTGGAGCCGGTTTCTCTCTTCATTTTTAACTGCATCCGGCCCCCGCCGTGGACGGATGCCCGGTATCAGGAACACCAAACAGGAGACACCGCCATGACTTTTCTACGCCTTGCCTCCGGCCCCCTTGCCCCCGGCCTGGTGGCCTTTTTGCTCCTGGCCTCTTCGGCCAGCGCGCAAAACTTCCCGTCCAAACCCGTCAGGATTGTCGTGCCTTTTGGCGCCGGTGGCGTGGCCGACCTCACCGCCCGGACGGTGGCACAAAAACTCGGTGAGTCGCTCGGCCAGGCGGTGGTGATCGAAAACAAGCCGGGCGCCGGGGGCGTGGTGGCCGGTGACGCGGTTGCCAAGGCCGAGCCGGACGGCCATACGCTGCTGCTGATGTCCAACGGCACGGCAGTCAGCGCGGGCCTGTTCAAGTCCTTGCCCTTTGACACCGTCCGCGATTTTGCGCCGGTGTCCACGCTGGGCTTTTTTGATATTGCCATCATCACGCCGGCCGACTCGAAGTTCAAAAACCTGGGCGAACTGCTGGCCTTTGCCAAAGCCAACCCCGGCAAGCTCAACCTCGGCAGCATCAACGTCGGCAGCACACAAAATCTGGCGGCCGAGCTGTTCAAGACCAGTGCGCGTGTGGACATGCAGATTGTTCCCTTCAACGGTACGCCGGCGGTGATCACCGCTTTGCGCGGCGGGCAGATCGATGCTGCGCTGGAAATCCTGGGCCCGGTGCTGCCGCAGATCAAGGCCAACACCCTGCGTGCGCTCGCAGTCACCGGCGAAAAACGCGCTGCCGTGCTGCCGGATGTGCCCACCGCGAAGGAAAGCGGCTTGCCGGCATTTGTGGCGTCCAGCTGGAACGCGCTGGCCGCGCCGGCCAAAACTCCCAAAGACGTGATCGCCCGGCTCAACAAGGACATCACCGCTGTGCTCAACTCGCCGGATGTCAAAAAGAAGCTGGCCGACCTGAACGTCGAGGCCCGTGCCAGCTCGCCCGAGCAGGCGGCGGAGCTGCTGGCTGGCGAAACAAAGCGCTGGGGCGAGGTGATTGTCCGCGCGAGAATCCCCGCGCAATAAGTTACAAACCGGTTCCTATAGGAGCGTCCGTCGTGAAGTTTGAACACCTGGGCATGGTTGGCTACGGCGAGGTTGGCCGGATATTCACGGCCGGCTTGAAGGACCGCTTGGCGGGCGCCAGCACATGGGACATCCAATTCGAAACGGCGGCACTGCGCGGCGAGCCGATGGCCCATGCGGCGCAGGCGGGTGTGCATGCATGCAGTTCCATGGCGGAGCTGTGCAGGCGTTCCGACCTGATCATTTCCGCCGTGACGGCGTCCAGGACCCTGGCGGTGGCACAGGCGGCTGCAGCGCACATCCGGCCGGGCGCGATTTTTCTGGACCTCAACTCGGCCTCGCCGGGCACCAAGCAGCAGGCGGCGGCGCTGATAGCCGCTGCGGATGCCCACTATATCGAGGCTGGGGTGATGACCTCGGTGCCGCCCTATGGCATCAAGGTGCCCATGCTGCTGGGCGGCGCACGCGGGGCCGAACTGGCTGCCGTGCTGACGGAGTGGGGCATGAATGCGAAGGCTGTCAGCGAGCAGGTCGGCGTGGCCAGCGCTATCAAGATGTGCCGCAGCGTGATGATCAAGGGCCTGGAGGCGCTGGTGATCGAGAGTTACACCACCGCACGCGCCTACGGCGTGGAAGATTTTGTACTGCCGACGCTGGCCGAAACCTTTCCCAGCATTGACTGGGACAAGCAGGGCGCTTATTTTTTCAGCCGCGTGGTGCAGCACGGCCAGCGCCGGGCCGAGGAAATGCGCGAGGCGGCCCACACCATGCATGAGGCCGGGCCGGGCTTTGAGCCCTTCATGGCTTCAGCCATTGCCGGCAAGCAGCAGTGGGTGGCCGATCAGGCCAAGCAGGGCCTGTTCAGCGGTATTGGCAAAGACGCGCGCTGGCAGGACTATGCGGATCGCTTGCTGGCTGCCACACCCAAACTGCCGTAACAGCCGGCCGCGGTGTTAGGCGTAGGGCTTGAGCGTGTCAACCACCACCGAGGTCACCACTTCAACCGCCATTTTTTGCGTGTCGGTGCTGGCGCGGCGGGCAGAACGCACCAGCATCAGTTCACTCATGATGCGCGGTGAGCGAATGCTGCGCAGGGTAAAGGGGGCCGGGTCTTCCACGTTGCTCAGCGTGTAGCTGGGCAGCACCGCATGGCCCATGCCCTCACGCACCAGACTCAGGATGGCGTTCAGGCCGTCCACCTCGAGTGTGATTTGCGGCTTGCAGCCAATCGTGATCATTTCGCCTTCGACCAGAATGCGGAAGGCATTGGGGCGGCTCGGCAGGATAAGGGGCAGGGCGGCGACTTCGACCAGGCTGATGGGCTGGCGCTTGCCTGTGCCGGTTTTTTTGGTGGACGGCTTGACGCTGTCCCTGCGTGAAATCAGCACCAGTTCTTCCGAATGCAGTGTGATGGTTTCCAGCTCGGGTGAGCGTTCCGAGTTGTAAAGCACGGCCATGTCGAGGTTGCCGACACGCAGGCCTTCTTGCATCAACACCGAAAAGCCCTCGGTCAGTGTCAGTTGCGCCAGCGGCAGGTGCTGCCTGAAGGCCTGCGTCAATGGCACGGTGATGAGTTTGGACAGGCTGGGCGGCAGGCCGATGGACACCCGCCCCGCCAGCCCGCCGCGCACGGCAGCCAGTTCTTCGCGCGCCACTTCCACCTGGTGCAATATGCCGCGCCCGTGTTTGAGCAGCAGCTTGCCGGCTTCGGTCGGTATCGCGCCGCGTCCAGTGCGGGTCAGCAGGTTTTGCCGCAACTCGACTTCCAGCAGGCGAACCTGGCGGCTCAGCGCTGGCTGGGCAATGTCCAGCGCAATGGAGGCGCGTGTGAAGCTGCCGAGTTCGGCCACCCGCACAAAGTACTCGAGTTGTTTGAGGTCCATGGTTTTGTCTTTTTAGATAACCTTTGTTTAATTATGCCCAACTGGCATACCTGATAGTCGGGGCAAGGCCTTTGTCTGGCGCGCGGAAGCCACCAGAATGAGGCCATGGCAAACACGGCACCCGCAATCATCAAGGGCATCTCTTCCATGGCCACCCGCCAGGTGCTGGTCGAACTGGTGTCTGCCTTTGAGCAGCAGTCCGGTTGCACGGTAGCGATAGAAGCGGTGGGCGGTGTGGATGCTGCCAAACGTGTGCAGGCCGGCGAAACATTCGATGTGGTGGTGCTTGCCTCTGACGCCATCGACAAACTGATTGCGGCAGGTCATTTGCAGGTCGGCAGCAGGCGCGATCTGGTGCGCTCCGGCGTTGCCGTGGCGGTGCGTGCCGGTGAGCCGGTGCCCGATATCAGCTCGGAAGACGCGGTGAAACGCGCCGTGTTGGTCGCGACCAGCGTCAGTTATTCGACCGGGCCCAGCGGCGTTGCGCTGGCCAGATTGTTTGAGCGCTGGGGCATCACCAGCGAGATGGCAGGCCGCATGGTGCAGGCGCCGCCTGGCGTGCCGGTCGGCACAATGGTGGCGCGTGGCGAGGTGGCGCTGGGATTTCAGCAGCTCAGCGAGTTGTTGCACGTCGAAGGCATCACGCTGGTTGGCCCGCTGCCGCCAGCCATCCAGATCCTCGCCACTTTTTCGGCTGGCATACACCGCAGTGTGGTGGCCGGCTCTCCGCACAGCGAGAGCGTGCGCGCCATGCTGGACCACATGACATCAAAGCAGGCCGACCAAGCCAAAAAGCGCCAGGGCATGGACCCGGCCTGAAAAATGAAAATACAGGAGCAAGCATGAGCCTTATCATTGACTGTCACGGCCACTACACGACGGCGCCCAAGGCGCTGGAAGAGTGGCGCGACAAGCAGATTGCCGGCATCAAGGATGCGACCGTCATGCCGAAAGCGGCAGACCTCAAAATCAGCGACGACGAGCTGCGCGAAAGCATTCAGACGAATCAGCTCAAGCTGATGAAAGAGCGCGGCAGCGACGTCACGCTGTTCTCGCCGCGTGCAAGTTTCATGGCGCACCACATCGGCGACTTCAATGTCTCCAGCACCTGGGCGGCGATCTGCAATGAGTTGTGTTTCCGCGTCAGCGAGCTTTTCCCCGATCATTTTGTACCGGTGGCGATGTTGCCGCAGTCACCTGGCGTGGACCCCAAGACCTGCATTCCCGAGCTGGAAAAATGTGTGAAGGAATATGGCGCGGTTGGCATCAACCTGAACCCGGATCCGTCGGGTGGACACTGGACCAGCCCGCCGTTGACCGACAAACACTGGTTCCCGATCTACGAAAAAATGGTGGAGTACGACCTACCGGCCATGATCCATGTCTCTACATCCTGCAACGCCTGCTTTCACACCACCGGCGCGCACTACCTGAATGCCGACACCACGGCGTTCATGCAGTGTGTGCAGGGTGATTTGTTCAAGGACTTTCCGACCCTGAAGTTTTTGATTCCCCATGGCGGCGGCGCCGTGCCCTACCACTGGGGGCGCTTTCGCGGGCTGGCGCAGGAGATGAAAAAGCCCCTGCTGAGCGAGCATGTGATGAACAATATTTTCTTTGACACCTGCGTCTATCACCAGCCGGGCATTGACCTGCTGAACACGGTGATCCCCGTCAAAAACGTTTTGTTTGCGTCCGAGATGATTGGTGCGGTGCGCGGCATTGACCCGACCACCGGCAACTACTACGACGATACCAAGCGCTACATCGAAGCCAGCAAGATACTGAGCGCCGATGACAAGCACCAGATTTACGAAGGCAATGCGCGCCGCGTGTTTTCGCGGCTGGATACCTTGCTCAAAAAGAAGGGGAAATAGCATGCACGAACTGGGCGTTGTTTACCGCAACATCACACGCGCCGACCGCGCAGCCGCCGACGGCCTGGCGGCGCTGGGCTCAGCCACAGTGCATGAGGCCATGGGCCGTGTCGGCCTAATGAAGCCATGTATGCGGCCGATTTATGCGGGCGCCCTGGTGTCCGGCACCGCGGTGACGGTGCTGCTGCACCCCGGCGACAACTGGATGATGCATGTCGTGGCCGAGCAGATTCAGCCCGGTGACATCGTGGTGGCTGCCATCACCGCCGAATGCACCGATGGTTATTTTGGTGACCTGCTGGCCACCAGCTTTCAGGCGCATGGTGCGCGTGCCCTCATCATCGATGCCGGTGTGCGTGACGTGAAAACACTGACCGAGATGGGCTTTCCGGTGTGGAGCAAGGTCATCAGTTCCAAGGGCACGATCAAGGCCACGGTGGGTTCTGTGAACATTCCGGTGGTGTGTGCCGGCATGATCGTTAACCCCGGTGATGTGGTGGTGGCCGACGACGACGGTGTGGTGGTGGTGCCGGCGGCGCTGGCCGGCAAAACGCTGGATGCCGCGCGGGCGCGTGAGGCCAACGAGGGTGAAAAACGCAACAAACTCGCTTCCGGTATCCTGGGCCTGGACATGTACAACATGCGTGAGCCGCTGGCCAAAGCTGGCCTCAAATACATCGACTGACATACGGACTGACTCTGACCATGACAAAAGCTGCAAGCGGCGACTTCGCCAAAACGCCTGGCTGGCTGGACTGGTATGACGGCCCCGCCACACCGCGTTTCAAATTGCCGGCTGGCGCAGTCGACGCGCATTGCCACGTGTTCGGCCCCGGTGCGCAATTTCCCTATGCGCCAGAGCGCAAATACACCCCGTGTGATGCCTCGAAAGAGCAGCTGTTTGCGCTGCGAGACAACCTGGGCTTTGACAAGAACGTGATTGTGCAGGCCACCTGCCATGGCAGCGACAACCGCGCGCTGGTCGATGCGCTCAGGCATTCGGACAACAAGGCACGTGGTGTGGCCACGGTCGGGCGGGATGTATCTGATGCGGAGCTGCAGGACATGCACGCCGCCGGTGTGCGTGGCACGCGCTTCAATTTTGTCAAGCGTCTGGCTGACTTCACGCCGCGTGAAGTGCTGCTCGAAATTGCAAATCGCATCGCGCCGCTGGGCTGGCATGTGGTGGTGTACTTTGAAGCGCAGGACTTGCCCGAGCTCTACGACTTTTTCACCGCGCTGCCCACCACGGTGGTGGTGGACCACATGGGTCGGCCTGATGTGAGCAAGCCGGTGGACGGCCCCGAGTTCGAGCTGTTTGTGAAGATGATGCGTGAGCACAGCAACATCTGGAGCAAGGTCAGCTGCCCCGAGCGCTTGAGCCTGGGCGGACCGCCGGCCCTGAACGGCCAGCAGCACGCCTACCAGGACGTGGTGCCCTTTGCGCGGCGCCTGGTGGAGACTTTTTCTGACCGCGTGCTCTGGGGTACCGACTGGCCGCATCCGAATCTGAAAGACCACATGCCCGACGATGGGCTGCTGGTGGACTACATTCCCCAGATCGCCACCACCCCCGAGTTGCAACAAGAACTGCTGGTCGATAACCCGACACGGCTTTACTGGGCAAGCTGACCATGTCCCTCGAAAAACCTTATCTTGACGTGCCCGGCACCACCATTTTTGATGCCGAGCAGTCGCGCCTTGGCTACCACCTGAACCAGTTCTGCATGTCGCTGATGAAGGCGACCAACCGTGAGCGCTTCAAGGCCAATGAGCGCGCCTACTTGGACGAGTGGCCCATGACCGAGGAGCAAAAGCAGGCGGTGCTGGCGCGTGACCTGAACCGCTGCATCAAGGCCGGCGGCAACATCTACTTTCTGGCTAAGATAGGTGCGACCGATGGCAAGAGCTTTCAGCAAATGGCTGGCAGCATGACAGGCATGACCGAGGACGAATACCGCAACATGATGATCGCGGGTGGCCGTTCGGTCGAAGGCAACCGCGTGGTTGGCGAAGATGGCACGGCGCAGGCCCACCGCCAACCGCAGGGCAAAGCCGACGCAACACGGAATTCATGACCATGGCAAAAATCAGCGCATCGGTTTACACCTCGCACGTCCCCGCCATTGGCGCGGCACTGGACCTCGGCAAAAGCGGCGAGTCCTACTGGCAGCCTGTCTTCAATGGCTACGACTTCTCCAAACACTGGATGACGGAGAACAAGCCAGATGTGATTTTTCTGGTTTACAACGACCACGCCACGGCATTCAGCCTGGACATGATTCCCACCTTTGCCATCGGCTGTGCAGAGTCCTTCACGCCGGCCGACGAAGGCTGGGGCCCGCGCCCGGTGCCGGTGGTACGGGGCCACCCCGAGCTGGCGGCACACATCGCGCAGTCGGTGATCCAGCAGGACTTTGACCTGACCATTGTCAACAAGATGGACGTGGACCACGGCCTGACCGTGCCGCTGTCTTTGATGTGTGGCCAGCAAGATCCGGTTACAGGGGCCTGGCCCTGCCCTGTGATTCCGTTCGCCGTCAACGTGGTGCAGTACCCCGTGCCTTCGGGCCGGCGCTGCTTCGAGCTGGGCAAGGCGATACGCAAGGCGATTGAGAGTTTTGACAAACCGCTCAATGTGCAGATCTGGGGAACCGGCGGCATGAGCCACCAGTTGCAGGGCCCGCGTGCCGGACTGATCAACAAGGAATTTGACAATGCTTTCCTGGACCAGCTGATCGCCGACCCGGAAGGCCTGGCGTCCAAGCCGCACATTGACTATGTGCGTGAAGCCGGTTCTGAAGGCATAGAGCTGGTGATGTGGCTGATCGCCCGGGGCGCGATGGCCGACGTGGCCGGTGGCCCCGCGCCGAAGGTTGCGCACCGCTTTTACCATGTGCCCGCCAGCAATACGGCGGTGGGCCATTTGATTCTGGAGAACAAGTAAATGAGCAAAACCATCAAAGTCGCATTGGCAGGCGCCGGCGCCTTCGGCATCAAACACCTGGACGGCATCAAGAACATAGACGGCGTGGAAGTTGTCTCGCTGATCAGCCGTGATCTCGAGAAGACCAAAGAAGTCGCTGCCAAATACGGCATCGCCCACGTCAGCACCGACCTGGCCGCCAGCCTGGCGCTAAAGGATGTCGATGCCGTGATCCTGTGCACGCCGACGCAGATGCACGCCGAGCAGTCCATCGCCTGCATGAAGGCCGGCAAACACGTGCAGGTCGAAATCCCGCTGGCCGACACGCTCAAGGGCGCGCAGGAGGTGGTGGCGCTGCAGAAGCAGACCGGCCTGGTCGCCATGTGCGGCCACACCCGCCGCTTCAACCCGAGTCACCAGTATGTGCACAAGGAAATTGCGGCGGGCCGCTTCAACATCCAGCAGATGGATGTGCAGACCTATTTCTTCCGCCGCAGCAACATGAACGCGCTTGGCCAGCCGCGCAGCTGGACCGATCACCTGTTGTGGCACCACGCAGCGCACACGGTTGATTTGTTTGCTTACCAGTGTGGCAGCCCGGTTGTTCAGGCCAACGCCATGCAGGGGCCGATTCACCCGGGCCTGGGCATTGCCATGGACATGAGCATTCAACTCAAGGCCGCCAATGGCGCGATCTGCACGCTGTCGTTGAGCTTCAACAACGACGGTCCGCTGGGCACCTTCTTCCGTTACATCGGCGACAGCGCCACCTACATCGCGCGTTACGACGACCTGTTCAACGGCAAGGAAGAAAAAATCGACGTCAGCCAGGTGGATGTGTCCATGAACGGCATAGAGCTGCAGGACCGCGAATTTTTTGCTGCCATCCGCGAGGGGCGTGAACCCAACAGCAACGTGGCCCAGGTACTGGCTTGTTATGAAGTGCTGCACAAGCTTGAGCAGCAGCTCAATTAGGGTGTTGGCCACGCGGGTGTTTATAATTGCGGTTCAGGCGCTGAGGGGCGCCTGCCCGCACAAGAGGCTCTCACCCTCCTTCATTCATTCTCTTTTCAACCTGACAGATCACGGGTTCGTTGGCCAAGCGCGGGATTGGCCTCCAACGTACCCAGGAGTCTTGTCATGGCATCTGCCTCTTCTGCCCCTTCTTTCCCTGATATCCCCGCGCCGGCTTCTGCCGGCCGCAGCCGCAGCGAGCTTAAAAAGCAGTACCGGGAAACCCCGCCGCCCATGGGCATCTACGCCATCCGCAGCCTGTCCAGTGGCCGCGTGATCGTGGAGGCCAGCATGAACGTGCACGCGGCGATGAACCGCGCCCGCTTCGAGCTGGACCACAAGTCCCACCGCGACAAACAACTGCAGAACGACTGGCTGGCCCTCGGGCCGGACAACTGCCGCTTCGAGGTCATAGACCTCGTCAAGCGGCGGGACGACCCCGCCTTCGATTACAAGGCGGAGCTGGCCGGTTTGCTGACGATGTGGCGCGAGGAGCTGGGCGTATGAAAACCGATGCACTTGACGATTGCCTGAGGGTCAGCCTTGCTCATTCAAGCCTCACACTGAAACTGGACGACGTTCTGGGCCTTTTTCATGGCCTGAGCCTGGGCGAGTTCATGCTGCTGCGCCTCCTGTCGAAGGCCGAAGGCGGGCGCCTGCCGCTGGTTGACCTTGAGCGCCCCCTGGGTGTGCGTATGTCGGGGGTGCTCCGGCAGCTTGCGCCTCTGGAAAAGACGGGCTACCTGCAGCGTGAGCCCGGGCGCGTGGTGACCCTGCGGCCGGCCGGACGTGCGCGGGTGACCGAGGCTGCAGTGACCGCCGAGGCTGTTTGTTCAGACGCGCTGGCGGGCACGGATGCTGCGGCGCGCGAGAGCTTGAGGAGCGTGTTGTCACAGCTATGCCGCAGCAGCGCGCTGGAGCTCACGTGACAGCGCTGCTGGATGAGTTGAAGACACGTGCGCGGCTTCGACTCAACGCCGCCCGGCGGGCTCCGCCGGGATGCGCCTGCGCTATTGCCTAAACCAGGTCGCGCGCGAAGTGGGCTTTGCCCACTGGGAGCACGCGCGGGTGGTGCTGGGAGGCGTGGCGGCGCGGGACGACGACATGGGGACCTTCTGGCACGCGCCGCGGACAGGCATTCTGCTGAACCTGTGGCTGGCAAGGTACGAGGAGGCGCGGGCGGCGCTTGAGGCCGATCCGCAAGCCTTCCTGCTGCCTTACCGGCGCCAGTTCATGGTCGTTCAGGCGGATTTCATCCAGGAACTGGGCGTGGACACTAGCCATCCCGCATGGGCTGAGGCCACGCATGACCTGGTGGCTGCATATGGGGGAAGCGCGTGGCTGCTGCTCGCAGGTCAGCGGATGAGGGCTCCCCGGAGCAGTTTCGTTTCCAGTTAAGCTTGAGTGATGCAAGAGCGAACCATAGGCCGATTCAACGTTTCAGCCATAGGCCTGGGTTGCATGAACCTGAGCCATGCTTACGGCACGCCACCCACGGCAGAGCAGGGCGAACGTGTGCTGCTGGCGGCGCTCGATGCCGGCGTCACCCTGTTCGACACGGCGGCGCTGTATGGCTTTGGCGCCAACGAAACCCTGGTGGGCAAGGTCTTGTCCAAACACCGCAGCCGTTTCACGCTGGCCAGCAAGGGCGGCATGGCAGGTGTGCAGTTTGACGACGGTATCAAACGTGTCATCGACGGCCGGCCCGAGACCGTTCGCAAAAACTGCGAAGACAGCTTGAAGCGCCTGCAGACAGATGTGATCGACCTGTATTACCTGCACCGCTGGGATAAAAAGGTGCCGATTGAAGACAGCGTGGGGGCCATGGCTGAGTTGGTACGTGAGGGCAAGGTGCGCAGCATTGGTTTGTCCGAGGTATCGGCAGCGACCTTGCACAAGGCCCATGCAGTGCACCCCATTGCCGCGGTGCAGACCGAGTATTCGCTGTGGACCCGCAACCCCGAGATCGCGGTGCTGGATGCCTGCCGCGAGATCGGCGCCGCTTTTGTCGCCTTCAGCCCGGTGGCGCGCGGCTTTCTGTGCGACGCGCTGCACGATGTCAGCACCTTGCAGGCCAAAGACATCCGCGCTGCCATGCCGCGTTTTGCCGCCGACAACTACGCCGCCAATCTCCAGCTGCTGCCGCCGTACAGGGCCCTGGCGCTGGAGGCCGGGTGTACGCCGGCGCAACTGGCGCTGGCCTGGCTGCTGCACAAGGCACCGCACATCGTGCCGATTCCCGGCACCACCAGTGTGGTGCATCTGCAGGACGATCTGGGCGCGGTGGAAGTACAGCTGGATGTCGGGTTGCTGGCGAAGCTCGAGGCCTTGATCAACCAGCAGACGGTGACCGGCCAGCGCTACAGCGCCCAGAGCGCCAGCGAAGTGGATACCGAGGAATTTGACGTCTGCAACCGCAGGCGTGATTTGCTATCGTAATAATAGCTGCTCATGCAATCCAGACAAGGGCTGCAGGCCAAAAATGCTTGTAACTTCGCCCATGAAAAAAGCCGTAACCCGTCAAACGGGATGCGGCTTTTTTTGTTGCCGGCCTGGCGTTACAGCGTGTCGATAAAGCTGCGCAGCTTGTCTGAACGCGAAGGGTGCTTGAGCTTGCGCAGGGCCTTGGCTTCGATCTGGCGAATACGCTCACGCGTCACGTCGAACTGCTTGCCGACTTCTTCCAGTGTGTGGTCGGTGGACATCTCGATACCGAAACGCATGCGCAGCACCTTGGCTTCACGCGGCGTCAGGCTGTCGAGGATGTCTTTCACCACATCGCGCAGACCGGCCTGCATGGCGGCTTCCAGCGGTGCGGTGTTGGCGCTGTCCTCGATGAAGTCGCCGAGGTGCGAATCGTCGTCGTCGCCAATCGGTGTTTCCATCGAGATCGGCTCTTTCGCGATCTTCATGATCTTGCGGATCTTGTCTTCAGGAATCTCCATCTTCTCGGCCAGGATGCTGGCGTCGGGTTCGAAGCCGAACTCCTGCAGATGCTGGCGCGACAGGCGGTTCATCTTGTTGATGGTCTCGATCATGTGCACCGGGATGCGGATGGTGCGCGCCTGGTCGGCGATGGAGCGTGTGATCGCCTGGCGAATCCACCAGGTGGCGTAGGTCGAAAATTTGTAGCCGCGGCGGTATTCAAACTTGTCCACGGCTTTCATCAAGCCGATGTTGCCTTCCTGGATCAAATCGAGGAATTGCAGGCCACGGTTGGTGTACTTCTTGGCGATAGATATCACCAGGCGCAAGTTGGCCTCGATCATCTCTTTCTTGGCGTCGCGCGAGTTGGTCTCGCCTTCGTTCATGCGCTTGTTGATGTCCTTGAGCTGGGCCAGTGGCACCACCACGCGGGCCTGCAGTTCGCCAAGCTTGGTCTGCAGTTCCTGAATCGGCGGGATGTTGCGCGCCATGGTGACAGACCATGGCTTGCCGGACGCCACCTGTTTCTCGACCCACTTGAGGTTCAGCAGGTTAGGCGGAAAGTCCTTGATGAAGACTTCTTGCGGCATGCCGCATTTCTCGACGATGATGCGGCGCAGCTCGCGTTCCTTCTTGCGCACGTCCAACACCTGGCCGCGCAGCAGGTCGCAGAGTTTTTCAATCGTCTTGGCGGTGAAGCGAACCGTCATCAGCTCGTCGCTCAGTGCCTTTTGCGCCTTCACATAGGCGGGTGTGCCCCAGCCTTCTTTGTCGTAGGTCTTGTGAACCTTTTCGAACAGCGAGGCGATGGTGTCGATGCGCGTCAGCGCTTCCTTTTTCAGCTCCTCGAGTTTTTTGGTCAGCGCCTTGGAGCCGCCCTTGCCGTCGTCGTCGTCTTCCTCGTCGAACTCGTCAAAATCTTCCTCGGCCACGTAATCGTCGGCTTCGTTGGGGTTGGAAAAACCGTCCACCACGGTGGAGATGACGACCTTGCCTTCACGGATGTCCTCGCCCAGGCGCAGGATTTCGGCGATGGTGGCCGGGCTTTCGGAGATGGCTTCCATCATCTTCATCAGGCCGCCCTCGATGCGCTTGGCGATTTCGATCTCGCCTTCACGCGTGAGCAGCTCGACCGTGCCCATCTCGCGCATGTACATGCGGACCGGGTCGGTGGTGCGGCCGAACTCGCTGTCAACGGTGGACAGGGCGGCTTCAGCGGCTTCTTCGGCTTCCTCTTCGCTTGATCCGGCGGGGGCGTTGGCGGTGATCAGCAGGGTTTCCGCGTCAGGCGTCTGCTCGTACACAGCCACGCCGAGATCGTTCAGGGTAACGATGACGGCTTCGAGGGTTTCAGCGTCGATCAGCTTGTCGGGCAGGTGGTCGGAGATTTCACCATGCGTCAGGTAGCCGCGCGTCTTGCCGAGCTTGATCAGGGCTTTCAGGCGCGCACGGCGCTTGGCCATGTCTTCTTCGGACAGGACGGTTTCGTCCAGGCCGAATTCTTTCATCAAGGCGCGTTCTTTCGCCTTGCTGATTTTCATGCGCAGCGGTTTGACCTTTTCAGTCGTCTCCGCCACCGGTTCGCCGACCAGGTCGTCTTCGATATCCGACATGTCCTCGTCGCCATCAACCTTGCCAGCCAGCTTGGGTTTGCGACCGCGCTTGGCGCCACCGGCTTCGACGGCTGCAGCCGGACTTTTGGGTGGCCGGCCGGGTTTTTTCTTGACAGGCACTTCGGCAACAACTGCGGCCGGCGCGGCCTTCAGCGGGACATCTTTTTTGGCGACGGGTTTGGCGGGAGAGGCAGGGGATTTGGTCAGCACAGGGGGGACTTTCTTGACGGGCTTTTCAGATTTCAGGGGCGCTTTGGGTACTGAGGCCTTTTTGCCGGGAACTGGTCTGGAGATGGCGGTTTTTGCGGGTTTTTCAAGCTTGCTGGCAGCCTTGCTGACAGGCGGTCGGGCGACAGTTTTGACTGCGGCTTTGGACTTGGGCACGGCTTTGGCGGACTTGCTGGTTTTTTGAGCAGGCATGACGAACTCCCGGTATGAAACTTCCTTCAACAGACTGGGTTCCCGGCACCGGCGTAATCGGGGCTCAGGCACAAAAAATGCCCGGAGCCGGAGGGCTGGGCATTCAGGGGCCTTTTCAGGCCCCCAGGCAAGTTGTTTGGGCGAACATTTGGTGTGCAGTCCTTGCGGAGATATTGCCCTCAACCAGTGCGGTCCCGTTCTTGCGGGGGGCGGTTGCCGGAGGTGCTGCTGTCGCGCTTGCCGTAGCGGAAAATCGGATTATACCCTGATGCCTCATTTTTGGGCATCAAAATGCGCCTGAAATCAGCTTTTTTTCAGCAAGGCCGAGAGTTCTTCGTACCGCTGGCGCGCGGCCGGGTCGGTCATGACATGGGGCAGCAAATCGACCATGTCCTGCTGGCGCTTGAGCTTGAGCAATTGGTCCAGAATGGCGCGCACCTCGTCCCAGTCGCACTCAATGCCCTCGAGGAGCTGGGCGATCTGGTCGATCGCGTGCTTCTCGTGCGGGTGCTCGCGCAAGCCCTCGCGCAACGCCGCCCAGGGCTGCGGGCCGTGTTCATGCAGTTGGCTTTCCAGCCAGACAAACAGCGGGCCGTGCGGCGCCGGCAGCTCGCACAGCAGCGCATGCTCCTCGCCGCTGAGCTTTTCCCAGCTCTGCGGGTCGGTCAGCATCAGGCGCAGCACCCGGTCCTCGCGGCTGGCGGGCAGAACGCGGCCGGCGATGCGCCGGACTGGCCGGGTGCTGCCACCTTTGGCGGCAAAGCTGCGGCCGGACGGGCTGGCAACCATGGGCAGCGAGGCGGCATAAGCACCCTCGTCATGCAGGTCGGAAAAGTTGCCGGAAAACGCCTCTTCATACGACATGGAAGTCGATATTTCGGGTGTTTTTGGCCTCTGGCTCTTGCCGGATGGGCGCAAGCTGCTATTGTTTTTATAGTCCCGCGCGTTTGCCGGCTGCCAGATCTGCAGCAGCTCGCGGCTGTCGATCAGCACCTGGTCGGCGATCTCGGCCAGCAACTGGCGTTTGAGCGTGCCGTCGGGCAGCAGGCTCCACAGCGGGCGCGCGTTGCTGGCCATGTGGGCGCGGCCCTCAGCGGTGTCCAACTCGCAGCCCTCGCCAGCGGCCTCCAGCATGAACTTGCTCAGCGGCACCGCTTTGGCCACCGCAGCGGCAAAACCGTCCTGGCCGTTGGCGCGGATGAAACTGTCGGGGTCGTGCTCCGCCGGCAGGAACAAAAACTTGACGCTGCGCACGTCGCTGGCAAAGGGCAGGGCCGCGTCGAGCGCCTTGCGCGCGGCGCGCCGGCCGGCGCCATCGCCGTCGAAGCTGAAGACCACCGCATCGGTGAAGCGGAACAGCTTTTGCACATGGTCGCTGGTGCAGGCCGTGCCCAGGGTGGCCACCGCGTTGGCAAAACCAAGCTGGGCCAGCGCCACCACGTCCATGTAGCCCTCGGTGACCAGCGCGTAGCCATGTTCACGCAGGGCGCTGCGCGCCTCGAACAGGCCGTAGAGCTCGCGACCTTTGCTGAACACCGGGGTTTCGGGCGAGTTCAGGTACTTGGGCTTTTCGTCGCCCAGTACCCGACCGCCAAACCCTATGCATTCGCCCTTGACGTTGCGGATAGGGAACATGATGCGGTCGCGGAAGCGGTCGTAACGCTTGGTTTCGCTTTGCGCGTTTTCCTCGCCTGGCTCGCCGGTGATGACCAGGCCGCTTTCGACCAGCAGCGGGTCGTTGTAGTCAGGGAAGACGCTGGCCAGCGCGCGCCAGCCTTCGGGGGCGTAGCCCAGGCCGAAGGTTTTCGCGATTTCGCCCGACAGGCCGCGGCCCTTGAGGTAGTCGATGGCCCGCGGCGTCGCCCGCAAATGTTTGATGTAGGCCATACCAGCTTTTTCCAGCACGGTGGTCAATGTCGACTGCTGCTCGCGTTGCTTGGCGGCGCGGGCGCGCTCCTGCGGCGAGACGTCGTCTTCGGGCACCTGCAGGCCATACTGCTGGGCCAGGTCCTTCACGGCTTCGACGAAAGTCATGCCGCCGTGCTCCATCAAAAAGCTGATGGCATTGCCGTTTTTACCGCAGCCAAAGCAGTGGTAAAACTGCTTCGACGGGCTGACACTGAAAGAGGGCGATTTTTCGCCGTGGAAGGGGCACAGCCCCATGAAGTTGGCGCCGCCTTTTTTGAGCTGCACATAACGCCCGACAATGTCCACCACGTCAGCGCGCGCCAGCAGCTCCTGGATGAATGATTGGGGAATGGTCACAGTTGTATTGTGCCCCGGGTGCCTGACACCACGCCCCGCCCAGGATGTTGCAAGACTGTCAGCCTTCAGAGCCGCCGTGGGGCTACCATGGCCGGACCACCGGCGAAGCCGGCGACCGACCCGGAGGAGACATTCATGCCCAGCATTTTTGACCAGGATCTGCCCCGAACCGGGGCGAACCACGCGGCTCTGTCGCCGCTGTCATTCATCGAACGCGCAGCCGACGTCTACCCGACCCGCCTGGCCGTGGTGCACGGCGGCCTGCGCAGGAACTGGGCCGAGCTTTTCTCGCGCTGCCGGCAACTGGCCAGTGCGCTGAAGAAGCACGGCATAGGCAAGGGCGATACGGTGGCCGTGATGCTGCCCAACACGCCGCCGATGGTGGAGGCGCATTTCGGCATTCCGGTGACGGGTGCGGTGCTCAATGCGCTGAACACGCGGCCGGATGCCGAAACCATTGCCTTCATGCTGGACCACGGTGAAGCCAGGGTGCTCATCGTTGACCCGGAGTTTGCCGGTGTCATGAAAAAAGCGCTGGCCCTGCGCCAGGCCACCACGCCGCTGCTGGTGATTGACGTGCAGGACACGCTGTACGCCGGACCGGTGGAGCGCCTCGGCAGCATCTTCTACGACGAGTTTGTAGCCACCGGCGATGCGACCTTTGCTTGGCGCCTGCCGGACGACGAGTGGGACGCGATTGCGCTGAACTACACCAGCGGCACCACCGGCAACCCCAAGGGCGTGGTGTACCACCACCGCGGCGCAGCCATCAACGCGATCAGCAACATTCTTGAATGGGACTTGCCCAAACACCCGGTGTATTTGTGGACGCTGCCGATGTTTCACTGCAACGGCTGGTGTTTTCCGTGGACGGTGGCGGCGCGAGCCGGTGTCAACGTCTGCCTGCGAAAAGTCGAGGCGGGCGCCATCCTGGATTCGATCCGGACATATGGCGTGACCCACTATTGCGGCGCGCCCATCGTGCACGGCATGCTGGTCAATGCGCCTGATGAGATGAAGGTTGGCCTGCCGCGCGGCGTCAAGGCCATGGTGGCGGGCGCCGCGCCACCGGCCTCGATGATCGAAGGCATGGAGCGACTGGGTTTTGATTTGATTCACGTTTACGGCCTGACCGAAACCTATGGCCCGGCGACCGTGTGCGCCAAGGACGCGGCCTGGGGCGAGCTGGACATTGGCGAGCGGGCCCGCCTGAACGCGCGCCAGGGCGTGCGTTATCACTTGCAGCAAGGCGCCTGCGTGATCAACCCCGAAACCATGCAGCCTGTGCCGCAAGACGGCGAGACCATGGGCGAGATCATGTTCCGCGGCAACATCACGATGAAGGGCTACCTGAAGAACCCGAAGGCCACCGAGGAAGCTTTCGCTGGCGGCTGGTTCCACACCGGCGACCTGGCGGTGACTTACCCTGACGGCTACATTAAGATCAAGGACCGCAGCAAGGACGTCATTATTTCTGGCGGTGAAAACATCTCTTCCATCGAGGTCGAGGACGTGCTCTACCGCCACCCCGACGTGCTGGCTGCGGCCGTGGTGGCCAAGCCTGACGAGCGCTGGGATGAAACGCCCTGCGCCTTCGTTGAGCTGAAATCCGGCGCAGCCACTACGGCCGCCGACATCGTGGCGCACTGCAAAATGTACCTGGCGGGCTTCAAGGTGCCGAGAGCGGTCGTGTTTGGTGAATTGCCGAAAACCGCCACCGGCAAGATTCAGAAGTTCGAGCTGCGCAAGCAGGCGGGCTCGGCAGCGGCCATCGATGTGTGATGCCAGGGCGTCTGTGGCAGGTATATTTGCTATGATAAATATAGCTGCTGGCGCCCGTGCAATAAGGGTTTGAGGCAGTTTTTTATTGTTAAAAAATGACCTCACCAATGACTCCTGGCCCCAAAGCTGCCTATGTGATCCGCCACCCCGGCACTTTTGCCTTGAGGGTGCTGCTGGGTTTTCGCGCCAACCAGGGACTGCTGCTGGCCGGTGCCGTGGCTTATTACGCCTTGCTGTCCATCATTCCGCTGCTGATCCTGATGGCGATTGCACTGTCGCATGTGGTGGACCAGTCGGAGCTGCTGGAGGCGCTGGGCCGCTACATCGGCTGGCTAGCACCCGGGCAGTCCGACTTCATCGTCGGCGAGCTGAAAAATTTTCTGGCGCACCGCGAGCTGATGGGTTGGGTGCTGCTGATCACCATGCTGTTTTTCAGCTCGCTGGCCTTCACCGTGCTGGAAAACGCGATGTCGGTGATCTTTTTGCACCGAGTGGCCATTCGGCGCCGCCATTTTCTGGTGTCGGCCATCCTGCCCTATGTTTACATCCTGTGTCTGGGGGCCGGCCTGATTCTGGTCACGCTAGTCTCGGGCAGTTTTGCGGCGCTGGGCGACCAAAGTATCGAGTTTTTCGGCACCAGCTGGTCGCTCGATGGATTTTCCGGCGTGCTGCTCTACCTGCTCGGACTCGGCGGAGAGATTTTTGTATTGACCTCGGTCTACATGGTGATGCCGGTCGGCAAGCCGTCACTGCGCCACGCGCTGATAGGCGGCATCACGGCGGCATTGCTCTGGGAGGTGACGCGGCACCTGCTGGTCTGGTACTTCGGAACCCTGTCGCAGGTGGGCCTGGTGTACGGCTCGCTCACCACCTCCATCGTGGTGTTGCTCAGCCTGGAAATCGCGGCCACCCTGCTGCTGCTGGGCGCGCAGGTGATCTCGGAGTACGAGCGTGTAGGCACCGCGAAGCAGGATGCGCCGGCCGAGCCGATGCGAACGGGCTGAGTGAGGCCCGCAGTGTCATTCCATTCTTGATCCGGGATCCACGTGCATCAACTACTCTCGCGCATATGCCGGCGTGGATTGCGGATCAAGTCCGCAATGACAAAAAAGCTATAAAAATGGTAGCTGCATGCGCCAGTCGGTAAAGGGCGCAGACCACTTTTTACTTTGAATCACGCATCGTAGCTCGCCCGCTCCACCATGCGCTCAAGTGTGGTCACATCGCAGATCAGCATGCCGTCCGGATGCTTGACCACCAGGCCCAGCTTGGCCAGTGAAGACAGTTCGCGCGTAACCTGCTCGCGTGTCGTGCTGGCCCGCGCGGCGATGTCCGCGTGGCGTGGCGCGGGCTAACACGCAGGGGCCGGTCGGCTCCGCGCCGGCCTCGCGCGCCAGTCGGAGCAAGTCGGCGTGGATGCGGTTCACGACGCCCAAGGTGCTCAGTTCAATGACGGTCTCGGTCAGGCGGCGAATGAGCTGAACGAGGTGTTGGGTGAACCGTTCGGCGACGAGAGGGTTTTCGCGCAAGAGGGCGTTGAGATCCGGCGGCGTCATCACGGCGACGAGCACCTCCGTCAGCGCCACGACATCGACCGAACGCGGCCCGCCGTCAACGGCCGCGATGGCGCCGACTGTCTCGCCCTCGGCCAGGTCGCGGAAAGTGACCTGCCTGCCCGAGGCGGTGTAAACGGTTGCACGTACCCGACCCGAGATAAGAAAGCAGAGATCGCAACTCACTGAACTGCGCGTGATGACGGCCTGGCCGGCCTCATACCGCCGCCATGAACAGACGCGTGCCACGCGCTCAATCGCCTCGTCGGTCGGTGGCGAGCCACTCGTTTTGTAATCCTGTTCATGGCTGTTCTTTCGATGGTGGTTGAAGACAGCTGCAGCTTATGGCCGGAGGCGGGCAGACGGATGTGCGAAATCGTACGTGCCCGCGCAGATTGTTTGGGTGAGGGCGCGGACCGCGGTTGGTTGGGCGCTCAGATGGTTTCAGGCTACGCGCGAATCGGGACCTCCGGGCAATATGCGCGGGGTATGGCTGTGAAGGAACCCCCCCTTCAGGCCACCTGACTGGCGCGCCCGTCATCTTTGTGAGTGTGTTGTTAGCGGTCCCAGGGACGGCTGTGATCGTGTGGCCGGACGTCGCCCTAAGCGTGTTTGGCGATGGCGGCTAACTTCTGAAGGCCAGCCTATTCGCCCCTCGAACCAAGGTGCACCGGCGAAACGGAAAAAGAAAAACTGGCCGGCAAAGCCGCCGGCCAGCTTGATCTGCTATTAAAAATGTAGCTACTTGCGCCCGTGGAATATGGGCGCAAGTCGTTTTTTGCTCTCAGTCACCCATCACCACGCCTTCACGGCGCGGATCGGCGCCGCCCAGCAGCATCGGTGTGCCATGTGCCTGGCCGCGGGCAATCGCCTGCAGGCCGCTGGTCATGTTCATCTCGCGCACTTCTGCACCACGGGATTTCAAAGCCTCGACGGTGTCTGGCGAGAAACGTTTTTCTTCCAGCAGCGTCGGGCCGTTGAGTGAGGCGAAGTTGGGCAGGTTGATCGCCTGCTGCGGCATCATTCCCCAGTTCAGAACGCCGTACAGCGTCTTGGCGGTGTAGTGAATGATCAGCGCACCGCCCGGGCTGCCGCCGCTCATCACGAGTTGGCCGGTGGCTTTGTCAAACACCAGCGTAGGTGCCATGGACGAACGCGGCCGCTTGTTGGGCTGAACGCGGTTGGCAACTGGTTTGCCGTCAGCGTCGGTGGGTGCGTAGCTGAAGTCGGTCAACTCGTTGTTGAGCAGGAAGCCTCGGACCATCTGGCGTGAGCCAAACGCGTCTTCAATCGTCGTGGTCATGGCCACGGCATTGCCATAGCCATCGACGATGCTGATGTGCGAGGTGCCGTACTCGGGCTGGTCGGGCATGGGTGCGTAGGCAAGTTTCACCGTGCCGGGAACGCCCGGTTTGGCGGTTTTCATGCTTTGACCGTTAGGCTCCTGCGCGATCAGCTTGGCGCGCTCCGCCAGGTAGGCGGGTGCCAGCAGGCTCATCCAGCTGCCGCCCGGAGGCTGCACAAAGTCTGGGTCGCCCAGGTACTGCGCGCGGTCGGCAAAGGCCAGGCGCGAGGCCTCGGTGTACAGGTGCAGCCAGTCGGCGGACGGTGCGGCTCCGACGGTGCCTGGGACGCCGCCTGATCCTGTGCCCAGCGGCAGCTTGGCTGCGTTGGTGTTGTTCAGAATGCCGAGAATTTGCCCAACAGCAATGGCGCCTGAGCTGGGGGGCGGCATGCCGCAGATGCGGTAGTCGCGTGCTTGGGCTCGGTAGTCGTGGCAGATCGGGTCGCGCGTTTTGACCTGGTAACCCGCCAGGTCGGCCATGCTCAGCTTGCCAGGGTTGGTCGGGTGTTTTTGCACCTTGTCGACGATGGCTTGCGCAACCTCGCCTTCAAGCAAACCTTTGGAGCCGCTGGCGGCAATTTTCTTCAGCACGTCGGCCAGCGGCTGGTTGCGCAGTCTGGTGCCCACATCGAGGGGCTCACCGGTGGGCTTGTAAAAATAGGCCGCCGCAACCGGGTCTTTTTTCAGATGTGGCTCGGTCTTGAGCAGGGTGGCCAGGCGCGCACTGACCGTGAAGCCGCCTTCGGCCAGCGTGATGGCCGGCGCAAACAACTGCGCCCATGGCAGCTTGCCGTGCTGCTTGTGCGCCATCTCCAGCATACGTACGGTGCCCGGCACGCCGACAGAGCGGCCGCCGACCACGCCGTCGATAAACGCCATCGGTTTGCCATCGGCGCCGATGAAGAGTTTTTCGTCGACCGCCGCAGGTGCGGTTTCGCGGCCGTCGAAGGCCTCGACCTTGCTGCCACTGGAGTGCAGCAGGAAAGCGCCGCCGCCGATGCCGCTTGATTGCGGCTCGACCAGTGTGAGCACCATCTGCACGGCAATGGCTGCGTCAATGGCTGAGCCGCCGGCTTTGAGGACCTGGTAGCCAGCGTCGGTGGCCAGCGGGTTGGCGGCAGCGACGGCATATTTGGTGGTGGCCCAACCGGGTTTGTCGGTGTAGCCGGAGGAGCCTTCAGGCTGCAGATATTTGTTGCCCCGTGCTACCTCGTCGGCGGGGATCTGGTAGCTGAAGTTGGAGGGCGCTGAGGCGCAGGCCGCAAGCAGGGCGGCCGCGGCGAGGGCGGTGAAGACGGGTTTTTTCATGTCCCTGACTCCTGCCGATGGGCCTCAAACGTGGCATACGCTCCCTTGGAGAGCAACAAACAAATGAAACGGGGGCCCATAGAATCTCCTGTGTTGTGGTCGGCAAGGTGCGCAGGCTCGCGGCCTGCAGCGCTCACTATACGAGCCTGGGCGCCGGTCCACAATGCAGGCAAGCAGAATTAACTCTTCCATGGAATTTCACAATCTCGACGACCTGCGCGTGCTCTTGGCCATCGCCGAGACCGGAGGCCTCACAGCCGCCGGCAAGCGCTGCGGCCTTAGCACGGCTGCCGTTAGTGCCGCTCTCAAGCGGCTGGAGAAGTCAATTGGTGTGCTTCTGTTCGAACGCACCACGCGCTCAGTGCGGCCCACCACAGAGGGCGAGGTCATGATCGACCATGCGCGGCGAGCGCTGGAACTGGTGTCCGAAGGTCAGGCGCTGGTGCGGGTGGGCACGCACGGTCTGACCGGAACTATCCGTATCACGGTGGCGGCGGCGCTGGCGCGCGAGATGCTGGCCTGGTGGCTGGCTGAATTCGCCAAGTCCAACCCCGGCATCAGCATCGATCTGCAGGTCAGTGATGCCCAGCTGGACTTGGTGCGCGAGGGCATCGACATGGCGCTGCGCAACGGGCCGCTGGCCGACTCCAGCCACACAGCGCGGCTGTTGGCGCCGGCACAACGTGTGGCCTGCGCCAGCCCGGCTTATCTGGCAGAGCGTGGCACGCCAGTTTCTCCGTGCGAGCTGGCGCAGCATGAGTGCCTGGTCTATCACGTACGCGGCCACCGGCTGGATACCTGGCATTTCAAAGCCGATGGCGCGCCAATGGATGTGCGGGTGCGGGGGCGCTTGTCTTGCAACGACGCCTCCATCGCCCAACAATGGGCGGTGGAAGGCAGAGGCATTGTTTACCAAGCGGAACTGGGTTTGACAGCGGCGCTGGCTTGCGGCGCACTGGTGCGGCTGTTTCCCGGGTATCAGGGTGAGCCCGCACCCCTTTACGTTGTGCTGCCCAGCAGGCGTTATGTGCCAGCGCGGGTGACCGAAGTCATCGACCGGCTGGCCGCGCTGTTCGAGGAAAAGCTGGCAGCCGTGCGTACGGGGGCTTAGCGCGGCGCCAGGCGAATCGCGCCGTCAAGGCGAATTACCTCGCCGTTGAGCATGTCGTTTTCAAAGATGTGCTGCGCCAGTTTGGCGTAATCTTGCGGCGTGCCTAGACGGCTGGGGAAGGGCACCGATGCCGCCAGCGAGTCCTGCACCTCCTGCGGCATACCGAACATCATCGGTGTGCCGAAGATGCCGGGGGCGATGGTCATGTTGCGGATACCGTTGCGTGCCAGGTCGCGCGCGATGGGCAAGGTCATGCCAACAATGCCGCCCTTGGAGGCGCTGTAGGCGGCCTGGCCGATCTGGCCGTCGTAAGCCGCAACGGATGCGGTGGAAATCATCACGCCGCGCTCGCCGGTGGCTTCGGGCTCGTTCTTGCACATCGCGTCAGCGGCCAGGCGAATCATGTTGAAGCTGCCGATCAGGTTGACCATGATGGTTTTGCTGAACACGTCGAGCTTGTGCGCGCCGTTCTTGCCCACGGTTTTTTCCGCGGGCGCAATGCCGGCACAGTTGACCAGGCCCATCAATTTGCCCATGGACACAGCCTTGGCGACGACAGCCTGGCCGTCGGCTTCCTGGCTGACGTCGCACTTGACGAAGGCCCCGCCGATGTCTTTCGCAATTGCTTCGCCTTTTTCAACCTGCATGTCGGCGATCACGACCTTGCCGCCTTCGGCTGCCAGCATGCGTGCCGTGCCTTCGCCCAGGCCCGACGCGCCGCCGGTGACGATGAATACTTTGCCTGCGATGTCCATGAGAATTCCTTAGGAAGTGTGAAAGGGAGAGGGGCGTTGGGGAGTTGACGTGAACGTCAACGTCAACACGGATTATCGGGCATAAAAAAAGCCCAACCATCGATCAATGGTCGGGCTTTTCGATAGGCGGATGCCCTTTCAAACAGGCGCCGCGGGTTCGGCTCCGCCGGCCCGCAGGCGCAGCGCCCCCTTGGGGGGCAGAGAGCTACGCGCAGCGAGCGAACGTGGGGGCTTTATTTGTACCCGACACGGTCCAACATCTGCTGCACCTTGACCTGGTTTTTCGCCACAACACCGAGCGGGATGGTTTCGGACTTGAAGTTGGCGCCGCCCATGGCGGCGATGGCCGGGTTGTTGACGGTCACGCCTTTGCTGGCCGGGAACTCGTTGTTGCCATTGGCGAAGTAGTCCTGGGCAAAGGGGCTGGACAGGAACTCCATGAACTTGACGGCGTTGGCCGTGTTCTTGGCATGTTTGGCGACGGCCGCGCCAGCGATGTTGACGTGGGTGCCGGTGGTGGCCTGGTTCGGGAACATGACCTTGACCTTCTGCATTACAGCCTTGTCATCGATCTTGTCGGACTTGATCAGCCGGGCGACGTAATAGGTGTTGGTCAATGCCACGCCGCATTCGCCAGACGCCACGGCCTTGATCTGGTCGGTGTCGCCGCCCTTGGGCGCACGCGCCATGTTGGCGACCACGCCCTTGAGCCATTCCTCGCCTTTGGCATCGCCCAGGCGTTCGACCACGGTGGAAAACAGCGACAGGTTGTAGGGGTGCGAGCCGGAGCGGGTGCAGAGCAGGCCCTTGAGCTTGGGGTCGGCCAGTTTTTCGTAAGTGTCGACGTCGGTGGCCTTGACGCGTGCCGGGTCATACACGACCACGCGGGCGCGCGTCGAAAAGCCGGTCCAGGTCACGCCGTCAGCGGTGGGAGAGGCGCGCAAATTGGCCGGAATGGCGGTGTCCAGCACCTTGGACTTGATCGGCTGGAACATGCCCTGGGCATCTGCCGAGGCGAGGCGGGCGGCGTCCACCAGCAGGATCACGTCGGCGGGAGAAGCGGCGCCCTCGGCCTTGAGTCTTGCCAGAATGCCGGCGTCGTCGGCGTCCACGCGGTTGATTTTGATGCCGGTGGTACGGGTAAAGGCCTCGTACATGCCTTCGTCGGTCTGGTAGTGGCGTGCAGAATACAGGTTGACCTGCTCTTGAGCACTGGCGATGCTGACAGCGCTGAACAGGGTGGTGGCTGCGAGCGCGGCTACGGCCAGGGAGGATGCGTTTTTGAACATGGAATCAGTTAAATGAAGTGGCGGATATCTGGATGTTAATACAAACAAGAATTGATCTCAATCGCAAGACCTGTGGGGCGGCGAGGGCATGGCTTGCGGCAGCGGTGCTCTGCCGTGCGGTGCTGGCCGCGCTGGGGACAACAACCGTGCTGCTGCTGGGCGGGTGTGCGACAACCGGAACTGGCGTGCCCCCGGCGGCCCCTGTGGCCTCGGCCAAGCCGGTCAAAATCGGCCTGGCGCTGGGTGGCGGCGCGGCGCGCGGGTTCGCGCATGTCGGTGTGATTGCCGCACTGGAAGAAGCCGGCCTCAAGCCCTCGCTGGTGGTCGGCACCTCGGCCGGCAGCCTGGTTGCCGCGTTGTATGCCAGTGGCCAAACCTCTGCACAACTGCAGCAGACGGCGTTGACCATGGAGGAGGTAGCCATCACCGACTGGATGCTGCCCATCTTCGGGCGCGGCATGCTTCGCGGCGAAGCGTTGGCCCGCTACGTGAACGGGCTGGTGGCAGGGCGGCGGATGGAAAACATGGCGATCCCGCTGGGCATAGTCGCCACCGACCTCCATAGTGGGCAGGCCATGCTGTTCCAGCGTGGCGACACCGGCACGGCGGTGCGTGCGTCCAGTTCCGTGCCGGCGGTGTTTGTACCCGTGAAGATCAATGGCCGCGAATATGTGGATGGCGGCCTGGTCTCGCCGGTGCCGGTGCGTTTTGCGCGGCAGATGGGCGCCGACCTGGTGATTGCCGTGGACATCTCGGCTCCGCCCGAGGCCAACCCGGCCGATGGCACCTTGCAGATCCTGCTGCAGACCTTTGCCATCATGGGCAAAAGCATCAACCATTATGAGCTCAAGGACGCGGATGTGCTGGTGCAGCCTTCGCAGCTTGGCCTCAAAAGTGCGGACTTCTCGGCGCGCCAGCGCGCCATGGATGCGGGGCGCGCCGCCATGCTCGCCGCACTGCCAGCCCTGCGTGCCCGGCTGGCCACGCTGCAGACCCGTTGATGCTACGTTTTTGATAGCTGGTGACGCATTCGGGACGGGGGCCAGAGGCCAAAATGACCAAAAAAAAGCCCGCTCTTGCGATCAGGCTTTAAGGGGTCCGTGAACTGATTTCTGGAAGGACCCGAGGAGACAACTGGCAGGGGCTTGCCCTTGACGGGAATCAGCTGGCGTTGCCGCCGGCGAATTCAAGCCCCGTAAAAATCAGCGCTTTTTCGAAGCGGTCTTGGAAGCGTTCACGGCGGTGTTGGTCACAGCGGTGAAGTTGGCTTCAGCCATGTCGGTGGCTTGTTTGACGGCTTTCTGCATGGATTCGACAGCGTTGTTGGCGGCAGCCACGGCGCTTTTCATCACGGCAACGGCGGTTTCGGAACCGGCAGGTGCATTTTTGGAAGCGCTGTCGACGAGGCCCATGAATTTGGCCTGGGCTTCGGCAGCCTGGCCCTCGAAGGACTTGCCGACTTCAGCACCAGTAGCGGTGGCGATGTCATACAGGTGACGGCTGTAGGCAGCGGTCTTTTCAGCCAGAGGCTGGAACAGGCCGGCTTGCAGGGCCAGTAGTTCCTGTGCGTCCTTGACGCCCATCAGCGACTGGGTGTGGTTGGCGGACTCAGCCAGGGCAGCCTTGGAGGCCTGGACATTGAGTTCAACCAGTTTCTCGACGCCTTCGAAAGCCTTGCTGGTCAGACCAAACAGGGTTTCGATGTTTGCTTTGTGGGAAGCCATGATTTGTTCAGCGGTCAACATATTTAAATCTCCGATATAGGTAGTTAATGATTTCAAATAGTTGCGCTGCTGGACAATCTGCTGGTTTGCTTTTGTCGATTGCTGCACTGCAACATGACTCAAGTATAGGGATTACCCGGGCGTTTGCAAGGTGTTTTTGCTGCAGTGCAGCATATTAGGGGTGAGGCTCTATCTGGCACGCTGATGTTTCGCCCTGTGGCTGAGCTGACAGGGGCCGCCAAAGACGAACTTTCCGCCTTGTGGCCACAATGCTCCCCTTTCGCCGGGCTTTCGAATCCATCCGATCCATGCAAGCTTTCTACGCCGACCACTTCGTGTTGCCCTTGCCGGACGGGCACCGTTTCCCCATGGGCAAGTACGCGCGCCTGCGTGATCGCGTGGCGCTCGAACTGCCGCAGGTACGGCCGGGTGTGGCGCTGCCGGTCAGCGACGGTGAACTGGCGCTGGCGCACGACCCGGCTTATATCCAGGCCGTGGTGGACGGCAGCCTGAGCGCTGCGGCCATGCGCGAGATCGGTTTCCCCTGGAGCGCTGCCATGGTGGAGCGCTCGCGCCGCTCGGCCGGTGCCACGGTGGCTGCTGCGCGCGTCGCCATGGGCTTGGGCGGCCAGCCGGCGGAGGGGATGGCCGCCAACATGGCCGGCGGCACCCACCATGCGTCGGCGTCCAAAGGCAGCGGCTTTTGTGTGTTCAACGACGCCGCCATCGCCGCACGGCTGATGCAGGTAGAGCATGCGCGGCTGCGCCGCAGCGGGCAGCCTCCACTGCAGGTTGCCATCATCGACCTCGACGTGCACCAGGGCAACGGCACGGCCAGCATTTTCAGCCGCGACCCGAGCGTGTTCACGCTGTCCCTGCACGGCCAGAAGAACTTTCCCTTCCACAAGGAGGCCAGCGACCTGGACGTGGAACTGCCCGACGGCTGCCGCGATGACGCCTATCTGCACGCGCTGGGACTTGCGATGGACGAACTGGACCGGCGGTTTTCACCGGGTCTGGTGATATACCTCGCTGGCGCTGACCCGCACGAAGGCGACCGCTTGGGACGACTCAAACTGAGCTGGGATGGTCTGGAGGCGCGTGACCGGCGCGTCTTCGACTGGGCCTTCCGGCGCCGCATCCCGCTGGCGCTGGCCATGGCCGGTGGGTATGGCGTCAACATTGAGGACACGGTTCAGGTGCAGGTCAATACCTTCCGGGCTGCGCTGGAGTACTGGCAACATTGGCGGGCGCTGGCAAAATAGCGGCGATGAATCCCCCCTCGCGCCCACAAGCTGAGCCCCGCAGCGCCTATCCCGTATTCCGCCCCATCGGCACACGCTGGTCAGACAACGATGTTTATGGCCACGTCAACAACGTCGTGTACTACAGCTGGTTCGACACCGCCGTCAATGGCTATCTGATCGAGTCCGGGGCCATCGACATCCATGCGGGCGCGGTGATCGGCCTGGTGGTTGAAACCCAATGCAATTACTTTGCGCCGCTGGCCTTTCCCGACCCTGTCCACGCCGGCATCCGCGTGGCGCAGGTGGGCAAGTCCAGCGTGCGTTACGAAGTCGGCCTGTTCTCCGGAAACCCCGCGGATCCGTCCGCAGAACTGACTGCGGCCAAGGGGCATTTCATTCATGTCTACGTCGACAAACAGACGCGTCGGCCCGTCGCCTTGCCTTCCCAACTCCTGTCAGCACTGGAACAACTCAAGTGACCGAAACCCTGAACGCCGTGGACGCGGCCATCGACAGCCGCATGTCGACCCGGGCCTTTTTGCCCACACCGGTTGCACGCGAAACGCTGGAACATCTGTTGACGCTGGCCAGCCGCGCGCCGTCCGGAACCAATACCCAGCCCTGGAAGGTCTATGTGCTGCAAGGCGCCAGCCGCGACGCGTTGGTGGGCAAGGTCTGCAGCGCGCACGACGCCATCCGCGCCAACCCGGATCTGGCGGCGCAGTACCCGGAGGAGTACCCCTACTACCCTGAAAAATGGGTCTCGCCCTACATCGACCGGCGCCGCGAGAACGGCTGGGGCCTGTACGGCCTGCTCGGCATCGGCAAGGGCGACAAGGACAAGATGCATGCCCAGCATCACCGCAACTTCACGTTTTTCGACGCGCCCGTGGGCCTGATGTTCACGCTGGACCGCGTGATGGGGCGTGGCAGTCTGGTGGACTACGGCATGTTTTTGCAGAACCTGATGGTGGCTGCGCGTGGCCATGGGCTGCACACCTGCCCGCAGGCCGCCTGGAATGGCTTTTCCAGCATCATCCTACCGCACGTGGGCGCCGGACCGGATGAAATGCTGGTCTGCGGCATGGCGCTGGGTTACGCCGATGACAGCGCCTTGGTCAACACCTTCCGCACCCCGCGCGTGAGCCCGCGGGAATTCACGACCTGGCTGGACTGAATAGCCCCCACGCTTGCCTTGCCTGTGCTGCGCTGCCGCCCATGAGGGCGCTGCCCTTGCAGGGCGCCACGCCGCCAGAGGCGGCGTATCTGAAGGCTGTCCAAGCCCGCGCAGGCGGGCTCGGAGCCGCAGCCTGCGGCCCGGCGGAGCCGGAACCGCGGCCCCGGCTTGTATGGAAAACCAACGCTAGCCGGTAGGTGGGCTCTAGCGGGTAAAGTCAGGGGTTCGCGCAACCGCGCAACTAACTCACATTTTGAAAGAGCAATCATGGCATTGACCACCACACCGTCCGGCCTCCAATACGAAGACACCGTGCTCGGCACCGGCGCGATCGCCAAGGCCGGCCAAAACGTCCGTGTGCATTACACCGGCTGGCTGTACAACGATGGCGTGCAGGGTGCCAAGTTTGATTCGAGCAAAGACCGGGGCGATCCGTTCCAGTTTTCACTGGGCGCCGGCCAGGTCATCAAGGGCTGGGACGAGGGCGTGCAGGGCATGTCGGTGGGCGGCACGCGTCGCTTGGTGATCCCGGCCGAACTCGGCTACGGTGCCCGCGGCGCCGGCGGCGTGATTCCGCCTAACGCCACGCTGCTGTTTGAGGTTGATTTTCTGGGTTGATTTTTTTTGATTGCACGCGGGCCGGGCATTTCCAGAGATTCATTTTTTTGGGATGAAGTGCAAGGCGCGCCGCGCGCAGCAACCGGAACGTACTTGGGGTACGTGAGGATTGCGAGCACCGCCGAATGCAAGGTGTTCGCTGGTGCTCAGTGCAGCAATTCGCCCGAAAAATGAATTTACGGATGTGCCGATGATCATTACCAGCCTGCTTGACACTGACCTGTACAAATTCACCATGATGCAGGTCGTGCTGCACCAGTTTCCCGGTGCGCAGGTCGAATACCGTTTCAAGTGCCGCAACGCGGGCGCGGCCGGCATGGGTGACCTGGCGCCGTATGTCCGCGAGATCCGCGAAGAGATACGCTTGCTGTGCAGCCTGCAGTTCCAGGACGCCGAACTGGCTTACCTGCGCGCCATGCGCTTCATCAAGAGTGACTTCGTCGATTTCCTCGGCCTGTTTCGCCTCAACGAAAAATACGTCAGCGTTACCGCGCTGCCGTCCGGTGAGATCGAAGTGGTGATCGAAGGCCCCTGGCTGCACACCATCCTGTTCGAGATTCCGGTGCTGGCCATCATTAACGAGGTCTACTTCCGGAACACGCAAAAGCTGGCCGACGTGATGGAAGGGCGCAAGCGCCTTGACACCAAGATCGGGCAACTCAAGGCCAACGGACTGGCCGAGCTGAAGATCGCCGACTACGGCACACGCCGCCGCTTTGGCAAGGCTTGGCATGAAGAGGTGTTGCGGACCCTGAGCGCGCGCTTGGGTACCGGCTCCAACGGCCAGTTTGCGGGCACCAGCAATGTGCTGTTTGCCATGAAACTTGGGCTGACGCCGCTGGGCACCATGGCGCACGAGTATTTGCAGGCCTGCCAGGCCCTCGGACCGCGGCTGCGCGACAGCCAGGTGTTCGGTTTCGAGTCCTGGGCGAAGGAGTACCGTGGCGACCTGGGCATTGCGCTCAGCGATGTTTATGGCATGAGCGCCTTCCTGCGCGACTTCGACATGTATTTCTGCAAGCTGTTCGACGGCGCGCGCCATGACAGTGGCGACCCCTTCCAGTGGGGCGAACGCATGCTGGCGCATTACGCCAAAAATCGCGTCGATCCCAAAACCAAGACCCTGATCTTCAGTGACGGCCTGACGGTGCCGCGCACCGTGGAGCTGTATTCGCAGTTCAAGGGACGCTGCCAGCTGGCTTTCGGCATAGGCACCAACCTGACGAATGACCTCGGTTACGAACCGCTGCAGATCGTCATCAAGATGGTGCGCTGCAATGGCCAGCCGGTGGCCAAGCTGTCGGACACGCCGTCGAAAAACATGTGTGACGACGAGAAATACCTGGCCTATCTGCGTCAGGTTTTTGACATCGCCTCACCGGGATAATTGAGGGTCGGGGGCTGACCCTGCTTCTTGAACTTCGGAGATACCATGAAAAAATCACGCTGGGCCGCTGTCGCGGCTTTGGTTCTGGTCTGGCCGGGGCTGGCCCTGGCGGCCGACTTCGACGGCAGCCAGCTCTCGCCGCTGTGGGGCGTGCCCTTTGCCGGCCTGCTGCTGTCCATCGCGCTGATGCCCTTGCTGATGCCTGCCTTCTGGCATCACCATTTCGGCAAGGTGGCCGCCGCCTGGACGCTGGCATTTTTCATTCCCTTTGCCGTGATGTTCGGGCCCTCGGTGGCCGGTATCAGCCTGGTGCATGCGCTGGTGGCGGAGTACATCCCGTTCATCATCCTGCTGACGGCGCTGTTCACCGTCGCCGGCGGTATTTTTATCCGCGGCAATCTGCACGGCAGTCCCGCGCTCAACGCAGGCCTGCTGCTGATCGGTGCCGTGCTGGCGAGTTTCATGGGCACCACCGGCGCCTCCATGCTGATGATCCGGCCACTGATCCGCGCCAATGACAACCGCAAGCACAGCGCGCACATCGTGGTGTTTTTTATCTTCATCGTGTCCAATGCCGGCGGCTCACTGACGCCGCTGGGTGACCCGCCGCTGTTCCTCGGCTTCCTGAAGGGCGTGGATTTTTTCTGGACCCTCAAGCACATCTTTCCGGAAACCCTGTTCCTGATCGGCAGCCTGCTCGTAATTTTCTACCTGCTGGACAACTGGTTTTATCGCAACGAGGGTGTGCAACCGGTGGACCCGACGCCTGACACCCAGCGGCTGGGCTTCGACGGCGCCTTTAACTTCGGTTTGTTGGCGGGTATCGCCGGTCTGGTACTGCTCAGTGGTTTCTGGAAGTCGCCCGTGGTGTTCGACATCTACGGAACCGAAGTCGGACTGCCGGGCTTGGTGCGCGATGCCGGGCTGATTGCGATCACGCTGCTGTCGCTCAAGCTCACCGCCGACAAGGTGCACGAGGACAATCAGTTTTCCTGGGGTCCGATGGCCGAGGTTGCCAAGCTGTTCGCCGGTATCTTTCTAACCATCATCCCGGTGATTGCCATGCTCAAGGCCGGTACCAGCGGCCCATTCGGCGCCGTGGTGTCCCTGGTCACGCGGCCGGATGGACAGCCCGACCCCGCGATGTACTTCTGGGCTACTGGCGCCTTGAGTTCTTTTCTCGACAATGCGCCGACCTACCTGGTGTTCTTCAATACCGCCGGCGGTGATCCGCAGGCGTTGATGGGTGCGCTGGCGCCGACGCTGGCAGCCATTTCAGCCGGTGCGGTGTTCATGGGCGCCAACACTTATATCGGCAATGCGCCCAACCTGATGGTCAAGGCGATTGCCGAGGACCGCGGCGTTAACATGCCCAGCTTCTTCGGCTACATGGCCTGGTCAGGCGCGGTGCTGATTCCCCTGTTTGTCGTGATGACCTTCATCTGGTTCAAATAGGAAATACATCATGAGCAAACCCAAGATTCTCGTCGCGCGCGCGATTTTCCCCGAAGTCATCAGCCGCCTGGAGCAGCACTTCGAGGTCGAGGCCAACCAGTCCGACGCCATCTGGTCCAAGGCCGAGCTGGCGGAGAAGCTGAAGGACAAGGACGGCGCCTTCACCACGGGAGGAGACCGCATTGATGCCGAAGTGCTGGCCGCCTGCCCGCGCTTGAAGATCTGCGCCAACATGGCGGTGGGGTACAACAACTTCGACATCGACGCCATGACCGCGGCCGGTGTGCTGGCCACCAACGCGCCGGACGTGCTAACCGAAACCACTGCCGATTTTGGTTTTGCGCTGCTGATGGCAACGGCGCGCCGCGTCACCGAGAGCGAGCATTTTCTGCGCGCTGGCAAATGGGGCAAATGGAGCTACGACATGTTCGCCGGCTCGGACATCCATGGCAGCACGCTGGGTATTTTGGGCATGGGCCGCATCGGGCAGGGCATTGCCAAACGGGGTGCCCACGGTTTTGGGATGAAGGTGATTTACCACAACCGTTCGCGCCTTGATGTCACGCTGGAAGCCGAATGCAAGGCCAGCTACGTGAGCAAGGAAGATCTCTTGAGAACTGCCGACCATGTGGTGCTGGTGCTGCCGTATTCGCCTGCCTCGCACCACACGATTGGCGCGGCCGAGCTGGCCATGATGAAACCCACCGCAACGCTGGTGAACATCGCGCGCGGCGGCATAGTGGACGATGCCGCGCTGGCCCAAGCCCTGCGCGACAAGACCATCGCCGCCGCCGGTCTCGACGTGTTTGAAGGAGAACCCAAGGTGGATCCCGACCTGCTCACCGTGCCCAACGTGGTGATGACGCCGCACATCGCCAGCGCCACCGTGCCGACGCGCCTGGCCATGGCGAATCTGGCGGCTGACAACCTGATCAGTTTCTTCAAGGACAAAAAACCACTGACACCGCTGAACCCCGCGGTGCTCGGTGGGTAAGGACTCGTCTTGATTGAATTGTGGGTGCTCATCGGCCTGGCGCTGGCCATTCTGGTGGCCGTCATCGTGCTGCTGGTGCGCAAACCCGCTTTGCAGGACAACGGTCGCGCCGAGTTGCTGGCCGCCAGCGAGCGGCTGGAACGCGAGCTGCGGCGCGAGATTAGTGAATCCTCACGTGGCGCGCGCCAGGAGATGACGCACAGCCTGGCGACCTTCCAGGAGACTCTGGTCAAACAGGCCGCCGAAGCGACGCGGACCCAGAACACGCAAATTGACGCCTTTGGTCAGCAGCTCGCACTGCTGCAGAAAACCCTTTCGGACACCCTGAGTACTCAGTTGCAGGCTGTCAGCGAATCGAACGCCAGGCGCATGCTGGAAGTTCGCGAGACGCTGGAGCAGCAACTCGCGCAACTTCAGCAGACCAACGCGGCCAAGCTCGACGAGATGCGCAAGACCGTCGACGAAAAACTGCAGACCACGCTGGAGACGCGCCTGGGCGAAAGCTTCAAGCAGGTGGCCGACCGGCTCGAACAGGTGCACAAAGGCCTGGGCGAGATGCAGTCGCTGGCGGTGGGGGTGGGCAACCTGCAGCGCGTGCTGACCAATGTCAAGACGCGCGGTGTGTTTGGCGAGGTGCAGCTCGAAGCCCTGCTTGAGCAGGTGCTCACGACTGACCAGTACGCCAAGCAGGTCGAGACCAAACCGCGCAGCGGACAGCGCGTGGACTTTGCGATTCGCTTTCCCGGCCGTGGCGATGACGGCTCGCCGGTGTGGTTGCCGATTGATGCGAAGTTTCCGCGCGACGACTACGAACGCCTGCTCGACGCGCATGAACGCGTGGACCCCGCCGCGGTCGAATTGGCCGGCAAGGCGCTGGAAGCGCGTATCCGCAGCGAGGCCAAGTCGATTGCTGAGAACTACCTAGCAGCGCCCCATACGACCGACTTTGCGATTCTTTTTCTGCCGGTCGAAAGCCTGTATGCTGAAGTGCTGCGCCGGCCCGGCCTGATGGACGCCATCCAGCGCCAGCACCGCGTGACGCTGGCCGGGCCGACGACCTTGCTGGCCATGCTCAACAGCCTGCACATGGGTTTTCGCACGCTGGCGCTGGAACAGCAGGCCTCGGAGGTCTGGAAGGTGCTGGGCGCCGTCAAGACCGAGTTCGAGCGGTATGGCGAATGGGTGGCACGCATCAAGGAGCAGGTGGCCAAGGCGTCCGACACCCTGGACAAGGCTGACACCCGCGCCAAGCAGATGCGGCTGGCCCTGCGCAAGGTCGAGGCTCTGCCTGATGCCGAATCCCAGACCCTGCTGCCGCCGGTGGCTGATGCCGACGGACTGGATGATTGATTCGAGATGCTACTGATTTGATAGCTGATCACGCCCGAAGGACGGGGGCTGGAGCCTGATTTGATCACTATTTTATGACCCCTGAGCTGGCCCGCCTGATTTTTGCGCAGGTCTGCCTGCACGCCTGCATGGCCGGCACCCGCATGGCCGCGCCCTTGCTGGCGCTGCGCGAGGGTTACAGTCCGGCGGCAGTGGGTGTGTTGCTGGCCATGTTTGCGTTGACGCAGGTTTTCCTGGCCCTGCCGGCCGGGCGGTTTGCCGACCGCCACGGCCTCAAGCGCCCCATGGGCTACAGCGTCGTTGCCGCCATGCTGGGCGCCGGGATGGCGGTCGCATACCCGGTTTTCCCCGTGCTGTGCCTGGCCGCGCTGCTCACTGGTGGCGCCACCGGCGTCGCGGTGATTTCACTGCAGCGCCATGTGGGGCGGGCGGCAGAGGGGGCGCTGCAACTGCGGCGCGTGTTCAGCTGGTTGTCCATCGGGCCGGCGGTCTCCAACTTCGTCGGTCCCTTCGCAGCCGGGCTGCTCATTGACCACGCGGGCGCCTTGCCCAACAGCACCACCGGTTATCGCGCGGCCTTTTTCCTGATGGCGGTGTTGCCACTGGCTAGTTGGTTGCTGGTGCGGCCCACGCGCGAGCTGGCCCCGGTGGTCGCGCCGCCGGGAAGCGCGCCGCCCAGGGCTTGGGACCTTCTGCGCGATCCGGCTTTTCGCCGGCTCATGCTGGTGAACTGGTTTCTGTCGTCTTGCTGGGACGTGCACACTTTTGTGGTGCCCGTTCTGGGCTTTGAAAAAGGCATCAGCGCCTCAGTGATCGGCTCCATCCTTGGCGCGTTTGCCGTGGCCGCGGCCGCCATCCGCATGGTCATGCCCTTGCTGGCCGCGCACCTGCGCGAGTGGCGCGTGCTGGTGGGCGCGATGCTGATGACTGCCGTATTGTTTGCTGTTTACCCATTCATGGGCACGGCGCTGGGCATGGGTGTGTGTTCGGTGCTGCTGGGTTTTGCGCTGGGCACGGTTCAGCCCATGATCATGAGCATGCTGCACCAAATAACGCCGGAAGCGCGACACGGCGAGGCGCTGGGCCTGCGCCTGATGGCTATCAACGCGTCCAGCGTGGTGATGCCCCTGCTGTTCGGCACTATGGGCGCCGTGATCGGCATCGCCGGCGTGTTCTGGGCTACCGGCGCATTGGTGGGTGCGGGCGCGCGTGCCGCTTGGGGATTGCGGCCGGCAGACGCGCAGTAGGTGCGCCGCGGGTTGCGGGCCCGCGATTGTCAGCGGCAACCCGGTTGGTCGCCGAAGATTGCCTGCCAGGCGGTGCGATCGTGTGCGGGCAGCATCGCATATTGCGGATGGGTGCGAGCGAACTCCGCGAGCCTCACCACCTGGGCGTCCGCCGACAGGGGATCGTGATCGGCGAAGGTCCTCAGAGCGGCGCTTTTGGGCAGAGACCTGGCGATGGCCTCATTGACAAACGCCGCGTCTCCCACATGGAAGATTCGCCGCTCGCCCGAATGGATGAACACGCCCACGCTGCCCGGCGTGTGACCCGCCAGCGGCACGATCACGATACTCCCGTCGCCGTATAGGTCGAAGCTGCGTTCGAATCCAAGGAATGGCTTGGTCGCAAACTCCAGCGTCTGCATGCGATGCGCAAGCGCCCGGATGTTCGACGCGGGAACGATATCCGGCTGCGCCGCTTGGACCTGCAGGTAGCCGCGCTCCGCCGCAGACAGCAGCACGGGCACGTGCGGCAGGTCGACTGCGCCGGCCATGTGGTCGTAGTGGCCGTGGGTGGGAATAATGTAGCGAAGCTCTTGAGGCGTGATGCTGGCAGCGCCCAGCGCCTGAGGCGCGTTGGTGCGCCAGGCCAGGCTGCCCAGCACCCGGCGCGCTACCGCAGCCTTCATCGGATGCAGTTCGTCCATCTCTTGCGCGGCCGCAGCGCTCCAACCCGCGTCGATCAGCACGTTGCCTGACGGATGCCGAACCAGGAGGCCGGACGTGGTGTTGTGCCAGACCGCGGCAGTAGCGCCGGCGGCCCCGAGCGCACCTGGCGCGTCGCCGCGCGCGAACTCCACCCAGCAGAGCGGGCTGTCAGGTACGCCGCTACCGACCCCGGCACAGCCGCTCATGAACAGTGCGATGCCGGCCATCAACGCCGCCTGCCGACCGGATGCAAAAAATGCGTCACTGCGCATGTTGCACCTGTGCCTTTGCTTTCGCGGTAGCCGCCGCGATCCGCGACGCCACCTGATTTTCGAGCAGGCGGGTATTCCAGTACACCTGCGCCTCGTACATGCGGTTATCGCGCAGCCGCATCACGTCCATGCCTTCCCAACTGAGCGGCGCGCCCGCAACGGTGGCCGTAGCCCGCCATTCGATCATCACGGTGTCGCCGGTCAAACCCCAGCGCAGCACAGCCAGCCGCAGGTCGGGCAACCGCGCAAGCACTTGCGCGAAATGCGCGACAACGCCTTCGCGGTCGGCCGGCTGCGTCATGGGCGGGATAAGGTTGCGGGTGTCCTCGTGCATCAGATCCCGGAGCCCTTCAGCGTCACCGCGTTGCCACTGCGTCTCGAATCGAGATACCAAGTCGCGTGCAGCGACCACCTGCTGGGGGGTGGGCGGCTGGTAGCCGCGCGGGCGCGCGTTGGGAAGACTTGTCGACGTCATAAAAACTCCTTCGCCGGTCTTGCATTCGGATACTTTCCAAATTTGACATACCAACGGTATTTATAATAACGATAGTATTAATAAAGTCAAGCGGTATGCTTACGGCTACATGGACAACACCCGAACCCGCCGTGAGGAATATGCCGAGGCCACTCGCGCGGCATTGCTTGAAACTGCGGGCGGGATGTTTGCCGCCGAGGGTTTTCATGCGACCGGCATCGAGGGCATTGCCCGAGCCGCGCGCGTTACGCGCGGAGCGCTGTACCACCACTTCACCGACAAGAAGGCGCTGTTCGAGGCTCTGGTGGTGGAATTGCAGGAACAGGTGGCCCTGCGCGTGCGTGATTTGGCCTCGGTCGAGCGCGACCCGCTCCAGCAGATGAAGGTGGGCGTGGCAGCTTTCCTCGACGAGTGCAGCGAGCCCGCTTACCGCCGCTTGGTGATTGAAGACGCGCCGGCCGTGCTGGGGACGCGGCGCTGCCGAGAGATCGAGGACGCGAGTGCTATCGGGCTTCTAGTTGCGGCCGTAGCGGGGCTGAAGAAAGCCGGCGTGCTGAATGTTGCGAATGCCGAAGTCGCGGGCCGAATGATTGGCGCCATGATTTGCGAGGCGGCGTTGTTGATGGGGTATGCAGCAAAGCCGACCGAACTCAAGCGCCAGGCGGTCAAGTTGGTTTCGGAGATGGTCGACGCGCTGCGCGTGCGGTAGATGCGCGAGGCTAGAGCTGGTAAAAGGTCTTGATGGCATCCCAGGCAACCTGCGGATCGTCGACGTATTCGAACAGCTTGAGGTCTTCCGGCGAGATCGCGCCTTCCTCGATCAGTACATCAAAGTTGAGCAGGCGTTTCCAGTAGTCTGAGCCGAAAAGGATGATGGGCACCGGCTTGGCCTTGCGGGTCTGCACCAGGGTGATGACTTCGAACAACTCATCGAGCGTGCCGAAGCCGCCCGGAAAAGCCACCAGCGCCTTGGCCCGCATCATGAAATGCATCTTGCGCAGCGCGAAATAGTGAAACTTGAAGCTCAGCGAGGGCGTGACGTAGGGGTTGGAGCTTTGCTCATGCGGCAGGGCAATGTTCAGTCCCACGGTGGGCATGTTCATCTCATGGGCGCCGCGGTTGGCCGCCTCCATGATGCCCGGGCCGCCGCCGGTGCAGATGAAAAGTTGTTCGGCCGGGGGTCGGTTTTTGCAGTGGGTCGCAACCATGCGCCCGAACAAGCGCGCTTGTTCGTAATAGTGCGCGTTGCGCACATGCCGCTCGGCCAGCGCCATGGCCTGCGCATCGCCGCTTTCTCGGGCCAGCTTCAGCGCTGCTTCGGCCTGTTCAGGCGCCGGAAAACGGGCGCTGCCAAAAACCACGATGGTGTTTTCAATGCCTTGGGCTACTTGCTCAACGTCGGGTTTGAGCATTTCGAGCTGGAAGCGGATGCCGCGCGTCTCGCGGCGCAGCAAAAACTCGGGGTCGGCAAACGCGAGCCGGTAGGCGTCGGCTTGCAGCGGGTTGCCCCGGTCGGCATGGGACTGCAGCTCGGCCCAGGCGTCGGCGAGGCGGTTCTCTTTCAGGTCTTGGGTGTTTTCCATGGCTGCATTGTCCATGAAGGGAAGGCCGCACCCGCTTGCCCACAAAAAAGGCTCCACAGGGGAGCCTTGTAGCGGGGAGCGGGCAGGCTCAGACGCGTTTGCGGTATTCGCCGGTGCGCGTGTCGATCTCAACCAGATCGCCCTGGGCCACAAAAATCGGCACACCGATCTCAAAACCTGTGGCCAGCTTGGCCGGCTTGAGCACCTTGCCGGAGGTGTCGCCCTTCACGGCCGGCTCGGTCCAGGTGATTTCGCGCTGCACGCTGGTTGGGAGCTCGACCGAGATCGCCTTGCCGTCGTAAAACACGACTTCGAGTTCCATGCCGTCCTGAAGGTAGTTCAGCGAGTCGCCCATGTTTTCGGCCTCGACTTCGTACTGGTTGTAGTCGGCGTCCATGCAGATGTACATCGGGTCGGCGAAGTAGGAGTAGGTGCAGTCTTTCTTGTCGAGAATGACCTGGTCCACCTTGTCGTCGGCCTTGAACACCTGCTCGGTGTTGAAGTTGGCGATCAGGCTCTTGAGCTTCATGCGCACGGTGGCGGAATTGCGGCCGCCGCGGCTGTATTCGGTCTTGAGCACAACCATCGGGTCCTTGCCGTGCATGATGACGTTGCCGGCGCGTATTTCCTGAGCGATTTTCATAACAGTTCTTACTTGAGTCTGGGCCGCGAAACGCTGGCCGGGGCGGCTGGTTCTGCAGCGGGTTGTGCGGCCGGCCCGGTCGGGACTCTCCGCAAAGCCCTTGATTTTAGCTTTTTTTTGCCACAAACCCGAGCAGCTGGCTGCCCAGGTCGGGCTGGCCCAGCAGCTCCTGCCGCGCTGTGCGGACACACTCGGACCAGGCTTGAGAGTCCATGGCCGGCAGATCAGGCCTCTGGCCGTTCCAGGCCAGGTGAAAAGCGCGCAGTGAGGGCGGCGCGTTCAAGCTGTCCAGAAAAGCCTGCAGCTTGGCTTGATGCGCCTGGTCATCCTGCGGGTAAATCTGCCAGACAAAGGGCTTGCCGGCCCAGAGCGCACGTACCACCGAGTCCTCGCCGCGCACGAAGTTCAGGTCGCAGGCCCACAGCAGATGGTCGAAATCGGTCTGGGCCAGCAGGGGCAGATATGAAATTGATAGCAGCTTGCGCTTGTCCATCAAGGGTTGAAGCCCATTTTCATTCATCAACACGGCCTTGATCGCCGCGGCGCCTCGGCCGGCCGCCACCAGCAGGCGAACCGGCTCGCCGGCCAATCCCTCGCGCGCAAACTGGTGCAGCAGCCTGGTCAGTGCAGGGGGCTCATAACAGAACAGGCTGACCAGTTTGACGCCCGACCCATCAATATCCTGCGCTTGCAGCCAGGCCTTCCGGCCGAAGGCAGCCTGCCGCTGCACCAGGTCTTGTTCGCGCAGCAGGCCGCCGGTGGCCGCCGTCAACCCCGGGTAAAAAAACCATTTGGTCCAGCCGGCGGCAGCACCGTGTTGCACTGGCGAGGGCAGGCCGTGGCAACGCTCCACATAAGGCTCGGCGGACAGGTATTCGAGGTTGATCCATACGGGAATTTGGGCTCCAGCCCTTTGCTGGTCTGCGCAAGCAGCTATGAATTCAGGAGCAACCTCACAACCGAAGGCTTCCACCAGCACCTCGCAGGGCGCGCTGTCCAGGCGCAGCAGGTTCAGGCCCAGCGGCTCCAGCCACGGCAGCACGGTGACGCCCGCATGCCGGTCGGGCGCCATCCATTCGAGCGCCGAGGCATCATCGACCCACAGCCGCACCTGCTGGCCGCGCGCAGCGAGGTCGGCGCTGAGCCGCCAGCAGACACCGATGTCGCCATGGTTGTCGATCACTTTGCAAAATATGTCCCACTGCCGGCTGCGATTCATTTCCGGATTGTCCACAATACGGTTAGTTTCGACATCACCATGACCGCACCCCACGAATTTGATCCCCAGTTGCTCAGCGAAGTCGCGGCCCTGCCGGCCATGCCGGGCGTTTACCGTTATTTCGATGCCGAAGGCGGCGTGCTCTACGTCGGCAAGGCGCGCGACCTGAAAAAACGCGTCTCGACCTATTTCCAGAAAAGCCACGGCGGCACGCGTATCGGCCACATGGTGACCAAGATCGCGCGCATGGAAACCACCGTGGTGCGCTCCGAGGCCGAAGCGCTGCTGCTGGAAAACAACCTGATCAAGACGCTGAACCCCAAGTTCAACATCCTGTTCCGGGACGACAAGAGTTATCCCTATCTCAAGCTGGCGTCCCACGCCTTTCCACGCGTGGCCTATTACCGGGGTGCCGTCGAGAAAAAGCACCGCTACTTCGGGCCTTATCCCAGTGCCTGGGCGGTGAAGGAAACCATTTTGCTGTTGCAGAAGGTGTTCAAGCTGCGTACCTGTGAAGACACGGTGTTCAACAACCGCACCCGGCCCTGCCTGCTGTACCAGATCAAGCGCTGCTCTGCGCCCTGTGTAGCCCATGTGACGCCGGAGCAGTACGCACTCGACGTCGCCAATGCCGAGCGGTTTTTGCAGGGGCAGGCCCAAGACATCCTGACCGAGCTCGAGCAACAGATGCGCAGCCACGCAGAGAAGCTTGAATTTGAACAGGCGGCAGAACTGCGCAACCAGATGTCGGCGCTGTCCAAGGTGCTGCACCAGCAGTCCATGGAAACCGGCGGTGACAAGGATGTGGACATCCTCGCGGTCAAGGTGTCTGGCGGCAAGGCCTGCGTGAACCTGGCCATGGTGCGCGGCGGCCGGCATCTGGGTGACCGGCCTTACTTTCCGACCCACGTCGAGCATGCTGTTGATCTGGCAGGCCTGGACGAAGACAGCGTGGAGGGTGTGGCGCCCGGCAAGCCCGCCAAGTCCGTCAAGTTGGAAACCCTGGTGCTCGAAGCCTTTATTGCCCAGCATTACGTTGGTACACCAGTGCCGCCCGTGCTGGTATGCAGCGAACCGGTGGACAAGGAACTGATCGCTGCGCTTATCATGCAGACCGGCAACAAGGTCACGGCCATCCACCAGCCGCGCGAGCAGCGCCGCATCTGGCTGGAAATGGCGCAGAAAAATGCCGATTTGCAACTGGCCCGTCTGCTGGCCGAGCAGGGCTCACAGCAGGCGCGCACACGCGCGCTGGCCGAGGCGCTGGAGCTCTCGCTGGACAACCTCGATGCGCTGCGCATTGAATGCTTCGACATCTCGCACACGGCCGGTGAATCAACCCAGGCCTCATGCGTGGTTTTCCATGGCCACAAGATGCAAAGCGCCGAATACCGCCGCTACAACATCGACGGCATCACGCCGGGTGACGACTACGCGGCGATGCGCCAGGTGTTGATGCGCCGCTACAGCAAGCTTGCGGAAGCTGCGCGCAACAACGCCGCGCGCTTGCCGGACCTGGTGCTGATCGACGGCGGCAAGGGCCAGGTGTCGATGGCACGCGAGGTGTTCGAGGAACTCGGCCTGGATCTGGGTCTGATTGCCGGCGTGGAAAAGGGCGAGGGCCGCAAGGTCGGCCTGGAGGAACTGGTGTTTGCCGACGGCCGGGAAAAGGTCTATCTGGGCCGGGATTCGGCCGCGCTGATGCTGGTTGCCCAGATCCGCGACGAGGCGCACCGCTTTGCCATCACCGGAATGCGCGCCAAACGCGCCAAGGTGCGGGTCGGCGCCAGCCGGCTCGAAGACATTGCCGGCATTGGCCCCAAAAAGCGCGCCAGTTTGCTGCAGCGTTTTGGCGGCATACGCGGCGTGACGTCGGCCAGCGCCGAGGACATCGCCACCGTTGAAGGCATTTCCCGCGAGCTGGCCGATGAAATTTACCGGGCCCTGCATTGACCGGACAAAGACGCTTTTGAACAACGTCGTCACCGCGATGACGGGCTATTTCACGGGTGCCGCCGGCCTTCCCGAGCGGTTGGGGCCGGCCCATGCCAAAATCAGACGATGTTTTTGACCATACCCACCGTGATGACCTGGACCCGCATCGTTGCGATTCCATTGATTGTGGGGATTTTTTACATCGAGATCGCGCCGGAGAAGGCCAATCTGATCGCGACCGTGATGTTCGTGGTGTTTGCAGCCACCGACTGGCTGGACGGCTTCCTGGCGCGCAAGCTGAACCAGACCTCGTCTTTCGGCGCCTTTCTGGATCCGGTTGCTGACAAATTTTTGGTGTGTGCGTCCTTGCTGGTGTTGGTGCACCTGCAGCGCACCGATGTTTTTGTGGCCCTCATCATCATCGGCCGCGAAATCGCCATCTCCGCCCTGCGCGAGTGGATGGCGCTGATAGGCGCGACCAAAAGTGTCGCGGTGCACATGCTGGGCAAGCTCAAAACCACGGTGCAAATGGTGGCCATTCCATTCCTGCTTTATGACGGGGAACTGTTTGAGGTGATCGATACCAACCTGTGGGGCACCTGGCTGATCTGGCTGTCGGCCATCCTCACGGTGTGGTCCATGATTTATTATCTGAAAAAAGCCATCCCCGAAATCCGCGCCCGCGCCAAATGAGCCGGCTTGCATCCAATGACGCCCTGATCCGGGCGATGCCCGCAGTCTTTGTCCTGATCTGGAGCACCGGCTTCATCGTCGCCAAATACGGCTTGCCTTACGCGCCCCCGCTGAGCTTTCTGGCGATCCGCTATGCGCTGTCCCTGCTGTGTTTTATCGCCTGGATTGCTGTTGCACGGGTGGCGTGGCCAACCAACCGAATGCAGTGGCTGCACTTGGGGGTCACCGGCATCCTGATTCACGCCGGTTACCTGAGCGGGGTCTGGTCTGCCATCAAGGGCGGGATGGGCTCGGGCCTGTCGGCGCTGGTGGTCGGCCTGCAACCAGTGCTGACAGCCGTCTGGGTGTCGCAGATCGGCGAGTCCGGCACCGGCAAAAGCCGCGTCAGTGCGCGGCAGTGGCTGGGCCTCATGCTGGGTCTGGCCGGCTTGCTGCTGGTGGTTTCGCGCAAGTTTGGTGCGGGCAATGAAGCCACGGCTTACACACTGGCCTGGGCGGTTTTTGCGCTGCTCAGCATCACCGCCGGCACGCTCTACCAGAAGCGTTTTGTCCAGTCCGCTGATGTGCGCAGCGCCAACGCCATCCAGCTCGGCGCTGCCTTGCTGGTGACGCTGCCGTTCACTTTTCTGGAAACGGAAGCGGTGCAATGGACCAGCGGCTTTGTCGGCGCGCTGGCCTGGTCGGTGCTGGGCCTGACCCTGGGCGGCAGCTCGCTGCTTTACATGCTGATCCAGCGCGGTGCCTCTACTGCCGTGACCAGCCTGCTGTATCTGGTGCCGCCCACCACCGCCTTGATGGCCTGGCTGCTATTTTCCGAAACCATCACGATGGTGACGGTGGCCGGTACGGCGCTCACGGCGCTGGGTGTCAGCCTTGTGGTGCGGCCCTCAAAGGCGCCGGTTTAGTTTTCCAGGGCGCGCCCTGGAATTGCGCGAGCAGATGGTCGATCAACAGGCGGATGCGACGCGGCGAATCCGCACGGTAGGGCGCCAGCCAGTGGACGTCAGCATCGGGCATCACATAGGCGGGAAGCACCCGCACCAAGTCCCCAGACGCCAGTTGCGGCGCGATGTCCCACAGGCTGCGCAGCATGATGCCGCGCCCGGCGATGCACCAGTCGCGCACCAGCTCGCCGGAATTGCTGGACAACGGGCCCTGCACGCGGACCCGCGCCGGGGTTTTGTCACGTTCCTTCTGCAAGGGCCAGACGTCGAAGCGCTGGCCGCTCGCGCTGCGGTTTTCGCGCACGATCAGACAGGCGCGCTGTTGCAACTCGTCCAGACTGGCGGGCATGCCGTGTTGGCGAATGTAGCGCGGCGAGGCCACCAGCACACGCTGGTTGCGCGCCAGCCGTCGTGACACCCACTGCGCGGCCTGCCGACCCTCGACCTGCCAGAGCCAGATGGCGCCGTCAAAACCATCGGCGGCGAGGTCCGGCAACTGTTCGCTCAGCTGCAACTGGATCTCGATGCGCGGGTAGCGCTCCTGGAAGCTGGCCAGCGCTGGCCCCAGCCACAGCCGGCCAAAGCCCAGCGTCGCCGCCAGCCGGATCAGGCCGGTGGGTTCGGACTTGCGCTCCTGCAGCTCTGATTCGAGCTCGCTGAAGCCGCGCAGCAAAACCTGGGCGCGCTCGCAGACTGTCTCGCCTTCGGCCGTCGGGCTGACGCGTCGGGTGGTGCGCTGAAACAGCCGCTGGCCCAGGCGCGCCTCCAGCGCAGCCAGCCGCTTGGTGACCACGGGCGGCGCGACGTCCAGGCTCAGGGCAGCAGCGCTTAGGCTGCCCTGGTCGCGTACAGCGAGCACGAGTTCCAGGTCACTGCGTTCCATTCATGCTTCCATGGAAATAATCAATTGCCTGATTATTGCTTGAATCACGGGCACCGATTGCGGAGAATCCATCCACACATGAACGCCACAGAGATTCAAACCAAGGCAAGCAGGTCCCGCCTGCTGTTTGAAGGGTTTACGCCGTCGGTTGTTTCCGGGCCGGCCGGTGCGCTGCACACACTGCGGGGAGGGCAGGGCGCACCGCTGCTGCTGATCCATGGCCACCCGCAGACCCATGTGATGTGGCACCGCGTCGCGAATGATCTCGCGCGCCGCTTCACGGTCATCCTCATGGATCTGCGCGGCTACGGTGATTCGGCGCGGCCGGGCGCAGATCCCATGCACCTCACATATTCGAAACGCGCCATGGCGCTCGACGCGATAACGGTGATGCACCATCATGGCTTCGAGCGCTTCCAGGTGCTGGCGCATGACCGTGGCGCGCGGGTCGCGCACCGCCTTGCGGCTGATCACCCGGCGGCTGTCCAGCGCCTGATGCTGCTGGACATTGCGCCCACGCTGGCCATGTACGAGAACACCTCGCAAGCTTTCGCGCGAGCCTATTGGCACTGGTTTTTTCTGATCCAGCCTCCGCCCTTGCCGGAGGCGTTGATCATCAGCGATCCGGTGCGATACATCCGCAGCGTCATGGGAAAGCGCCACGCCGGGCTGGCGGCATTTGCGCCCGACGCCATGGCCGAGTACGAACGCTGCGTGCAAATTCCGGGAACGGCCGAAAGCATTTGTGAGGACTACCGGGCCTCCGCCGGCATCGACCTTGACCACGACCGCGCCGATGTGGCATCCGGCCACAAGCTGACCCAGCCGCTGCGGGTGTTATGGGGCGAACACGGCGCGATGGGGCAGTGTTTTGACGTGCTGCCCCTGTGGCGCGAGCGCGCCGTCGATGTGTCGGGACATGCGCTGCCCTGCGGCCACTATATTGCTGAAGAAGCGCCGGCCCTGCTGCTGGACGAAGCACTGAATTTTTTTACCCACTGAACCAGGAAGCACCATGAACAAGAGCGGCGGAAAGAAAAGAATCGCGGTCATTGCCGGCGACGGCATCGGCAAGGAAACCATGCCCGAGGGCATTCGTGTGATGGAGGCTGCCGCATCGAAATTCAACATCGACCTGCAGTTTGACCACTTCGATTTTTCAAGTTGGGACTACTACGAAAAACACGGCCAGATGATGCCGGACAACTGGAAAGACCAGATTGGCGGGCATGACGCGATCTATTTCGGCGCTGTTGGGTGGCCTGAAAAAATTGCCGACCATGTGTCGCTCTGGGGGTCGCTGCTGCTGTTCCGCCGCGAGTTCGACCAGTACATCAACCTGCGGCCCGCGCGCCTGATGCCCGGCATCATTGCGCCAGTAGTGCGTCGCGACGGCAGCCCGCGCCTGCCCGGCGAGATCGACATGTACATCGTGCGCGAAAACACCGAGGGCGAATATTCCAGCATAGGCGGGCGCATGTACGCTGGCACCGAGCGCGAGATCGTGATGCAGGAAAGCATCTTTTCACGCATTGGCGTGGACCGGGTGCTGAAGTTCGCGTTTGAGCTGGCGCAGTCGCGGCCGAAAAAACACCTGACCAGCGCGACCAAGTCCAACGGCATCGCGATCACCATGCCCTACTGGGACGAACGCGTGGCCGAGATGGCCAAAAACTATCCCGACCTTACGCTCGACAAGTTTCACATCGACATCTTGACCGCCCACTTTGTGCAGCGCCCGGACTTCTTCGATGTGGTGGTGGCCAGCAACCTGTTCGGCGACATTCTCAGTGACCTGGGTCCGGCCTGCACCGGCACCATCGGCATCGCACCCAGTGCCAATCTGAACCCCGAGCGCAAGTTTCCTTCGCTGTTTGAACCGGTTCACGGCTCTGCACCCGACATCGCAGGACGTAACATCGCGAACCCGATCGGGCAGATCTGGTGCGGCGCGATGATGCTGGAGTTTCTGGGGCACAAGGACGCGCACGATGCGGTGCTCGCAGCGATCGAACAAGTGCTCAGTCCCCAGAGCGGTGCGCCGCGCACGCCCGACCTGGGCGGCAGCGCGAGTGGCACTGACCTGGGCAAGGCCATTGCGCAGACACTCGCCTGAGGCAAACTGGCTGGTCTGGCAGAGTCCCGAATTACTGCGTGTGCATATGGACAGGCGGGGAAGCGCAAAAAAGACTAGAATCCGCCACCGCACGTTGTAAAAATCTGATGTTGTCTTGACACGGTTGGAGTCCATGGCTCTAATTGGACGCAGCAGACGATCTGCACATGCCGCCTCCCGCTGCCATCTTTTTGCAGGTGTCCAGGGGGATATTTCCAGAGACAACCAGATTAACTTTATCAACGAGGGGCTCCTTGTGAACAAGACTGAACTGATCGAGCACATTGCCAAACATGCTGACATTTCCAAGGCTGCCGCGACCCGCGCGCTGGAGTCAACCATTGGCGCCGTCAAATCAACCCTGAAAAAAGGAGGCTCCGTGTCTCTGGTGGGTTTTGGCACTTTCGCCGTGGGCAAACGTGCTGCCCGCACCGGCCGCAACCCGCGTACCGGCGATGCGATTAAAATCAAGGCAGCCAAGGTGCCCAAGTTCCGTCCAGGCAAAGCGCTCAAGGACGCCCTGAACTGAACCGATGAATTAAAAGTTGAGGTGGGGTGCTTAGCTCAGTTGGTAGAGCAGCGCCCTTACACGGCGTAGGTCGGCGGTTCGAGCCCGTCAGCACCCACCAGAAACTGGACAAAGGCGAACTGAGGGTTCGCCTTTTTCGTTGATGGCGGCGTAAAAATTTGTTATCAAAGCCGGTTCCCGGCTGCACAGGAAGTTCGAGATGTTTGAATTCATTCGCAAGCACACCAAGGTCACGATGGGCTTGCTGTTTTTGCTCATTGTTCCGTCCTTTGTGCTGTTCGGCCTGGATGGCTACAACCGCTCGGACCAGAACACCGCCATCGTCGCCCGTGTCGATGGCCAGGACATCTCGCAGGCCGAATGGGACTTGGCCCACCAGAACGAAGTGACCCGCCTGCGTGCCTCCATGCCGTCCATTGACGCCAAGTTGCTGGACTCACCCGAAGCCAAATACGCCTCGCTGGAACGACTCGTGCGTGATCGCGTGTTTGCGGTTGCCGCCTTCCAGAGTGGCCTGGTCGTCCCCGACCAGAAGCTGCAGCGGCTCTATGCTGAAGACAAGGCCATCGCATCGTTCCGCTTGCCCGACGGCAAGTTCGACCGTGCGGGTTTTATTGCGCAGGCGGGCATGACGCCCGAGGCCTATGAGGCCAGCCTGCGGGCCGAGCTTGCGACGCGGCAGGTCATGCTCGGCATTGCCGGCAGCGGTTTCGCGGCCAAGGGGGCGGCGGACACGTCTCTCAATGCCTTTTTTGAAAAGCGCGAAGTACAGATCGCACGCTTCACCACCGCCGATTATGCCGCGCGCGTCAACCCCAGCGACGCAGAGCTTGAGCAGTTCTACAAGGCCAACCAGGCCCTGTTCCAGGCACCCGAGCAGGTAGACATCGAATACGTGCTGCTCAACCAGGAGGCGGTGACCAAAAGCATCACCCTCAATGAGCAGGACCTGAAGACCTATTACGAGCAGAACGCGGCCCAGCTCGCCGGCAATGAAGAGCGCCGTGCCAGCCATATCCTGATCGAAGCACCGGCTTCCGCGCCCGCCGCAGATCGCCAGAAGGCGAAGGAAAAGGCCGGGGAACTGCTGGCCGCAGTCAAAAAGGCGCCCGACTCATTTGCCGATCTGGCGCGAAAAAACTCCAGCGATACCGGCTCGGCAGCCAACGGCGGTGATCTCGACTTCTTCTCCCGCAAGTCCATGGTCAAGCCCTTTGCCGACGCTGCCTTCAGCATGAAGAAGGGTGATATCAGCGATGTGGTGGAGACCGAGTTCGGCTACCACATCATCTGGCTGACAGACATCCGGGCGCCCAAACAGAAAACCTTTGAGGAAATGAAACCGGCCCTTGAAGCCGACCTGCGCCAGCAGCAGGCCCAGAAGAAGTTTGCAGAGACGGCCGAAGCCTTCAGCAATGCGGTTTATGAGCAGTCCGAGAGCCTGCGCCCGATTGCCGAACGCCTGAAACTGGAACTCAGGACCGCCAGCAAGCTGACCCGTGCGCCTGGCCCTGGGGCTACCGGCGCACTGGCCAACCCCAAATTTCTTGAAGCCCTGTTCTCGCCGGATGCTGTGGAGAAAAAGCGCAACACCGAAGCGGTGGATCTGGGCGGCAATCAACTGCTGTCGGGCCGTATCACGCACTACACTGCGGCGCGCGCCCTGCCACTGGCTGAAGTCAAGGACCGGGTCCGCGAGCGGCTGCAGCAGCAGCGCGGCGCCGAGATGGCGCGCAAAGACGGCGCCGAAAAACTCGCCGCCTGGAAGGCCAGTCCTGCGACGGCTGCCATGCCTGCACCGGTGGTGGTCTCGCGTGAACAGGCGCAGCAGTTGCCAGCGGAAGCCTTGAAAGCTGCCCTCAGTGTCGATGCGGTGGGCTTGCCGGCCTTGGTGGGCGTGGATCTGGGCGCCCAGGGTTACGCCGTGGTCAAGGTGCTCAAGGTGCTGCCGCGCGCCGCTCCTGCGCCGGCCCAGGCCCAGCAGGAACAGACCCAGTACACGCAGTGGTGGACCTCGGCAGAGAGCCTGGCTTACTACAACGTCCTCAAAGAACGCTTCAAGGTGGACATCAAGGTGAGCCGTCCCGCCGAGCAGAAAGCCGGCGCATAAAGCCAGGTCCGGGGCGAACGCGCGCGCAGTTCCCGCTATAATTTGAGGCTTCGGTGGCTGTAGCTCAGTTGGTAGAGTCCAGGATTGTGATTCCTGTTGTCGTGGGTTCGAGCCCCATCAGCCACCCCAGTATTCAAAAAGCCCCTTGCGAGGGGCTTTTTTTGTGGCCGCTTGCGGCTGGCGCTCAGGACATCAAGGGCGCGAAGCTGGATGTGCGCCAGTATTCGCGGACTTCCTCCAGCCGGGCTTTGAACTCGTCGTAGTCCAGCGGCTTGCTGGTGTAGCTGTTGAGCCCGCCCTTGAGTTCCCGCACGGTGTCCGATTGTTCGCTGGCCGAGGTCAGCATGATCACCGGCACAAAAAGTGTTCGCGGGTCGTTGCGCATGCGCTCCAGAACCTGCAAGCCGCTCATCCTTGGCATGTTCAGGTCCAGCAGCACCAGTTCCGGTTGCAGGTCGGTATTGCGATCACTGTGCTGGCCTTCGCCCATCAGGTAGTCCAGGGCCTGCTGCCCGTCGCGCGCCACCACGATGTGGTGATCCACACCGTTTGCCTCCAGTGTTGTCAGCGTCAATTCCAGGTGGTCAGGGTTGTCTTCTACCACCAGCATGGTCGGTTTGTTCATGAGCCGCCCCTTGTAGGAATTTTCAATATATACCTAAAAGATGTGTGCGTAAGCAGATGTTTCCCTCGCTGATAGCTTTGGCCCCGCTGAGTGCTGCCGACGCGCCGCAGCGCGTGCCACCGCTCAGTTGACCATGACCAGCTTGCCCTTGACGCCGCGTGAGCCCATGTGGGCGTAGGCAGCCTTGAGTTCGGCCATGGGCATGGTGCGGTCGATCACGGGTTTGATCTTGCCCTGCGCGTACCACTGTGCGAGCTCGGCCAGGGCTGCGGCGCTGGCTTTGGGTTCGTTCTTGGCGAAGCCGCCCCAGAACACGCCAACGATGGAGGCGCCCTTGAGCAGTGTGAGGTTCAGCGGCAGCGACGGGATCGGTCCCGAGGCGAAGCCGACCACCAGGTAGCGGCCGCGCCAGGCGATGGAGCGGAAGGCTGGCTCGGCGAACTCGCCGCCCACCGGGTCATAAATCACGTCGGGGCCCTTGCCATCGGTCAGGATTTTGATGGCTTCGCGCAGGTTCTCGGTGCTGTAGTTGATGGTGGCGTCGGCGCCTATGGATTTGCAAAGCGCACATTTTTCATCGGTTGATGCCGCAGCGATCACCTTCGCGCCCATGGCCTTGGCGATCTGAATGGCCGAGGTGCCGACGCCGCCGGCGGCGCCCAGCACCAGCACGGTTTCACCGGCTTTCAGTTGCGCGCGGTCCACCAGCGCATGGTGCGAGGTGGCGTAAATCATGATGAAGGCCGCCGCATCGACATGCGGAAAACCGTCGGGCAGCGGCATGCACAGGGCCGCAGGTGCGATGGTGTGGGTGCCGAAACCGCCGGTGCCGGACAGACAGGCCACGTTCTGCCCGACCTTCAGGTGTTTGACCCCTTCACCGATGGCTTCGACCACACCCGCATATTCGGAGCCGGGCACAAAGGGCAGGGGCGGCTTGATCTGGTACTTGTTCTGGACGATCAGCAGGTCGGGAAAATTCAGGCTGGCCGCCTTGATGGCGATTCGCACCTCGCCGGCTTTCGGCTCGGGCGTGGGCAGTTCTTTCCAGGTCAGGGCGTCAACGCCGGTGGGGTCTTCACAAAGCCAGGCATGCATGAGGGGGTCTCCGTTGAGGTCAGGTGAACACATCATAGAGAGCTTGCAAAGGCAAATAGGCCGCGCGGGGGGCCGGCTTTGTCACCCTTGAGACCGTAAAATCGCTGCATGAAAATCCTGATCTGCAACGACGATGGCTACCAGGCCTCCGGCATCATCGCCCTGTACGAAGCCCTGAAGGACATTGCCGATGTGGAGGTGGTGGCACCGGAGCAGAACAACAGCGCCAAATCGAATGCGCTGACCCTGCATTCGCCGATGTATGTGCAGACGGCGGCCAACGGCTTTCGCTACATCAACGGCACTCCGGCCGACTGTGTGCACATTGCGCTGACCGGCTTGCTGGGCTACCGTCCGGACCTGGTGGTGTCCGGCATCAACAACGGCGCCAACATGGGCGACGACACAATTTATTCAGGCACCGTGGGCGCGGCCATGGAGGGTTATCTGTTCGGCATTCCCTCCATTGCGTTTTCGCAAACCGAAAAGGGTTGGGGCCACATCGACGCGGCAGCCCGCCGCGCTCGCGACTTGGTCCAGCAACTGACCCCCTCGCTCGAAAAAATTGCCGAAGAGGCATTGCCCACGGTGGCGCCCTGGCTGCTCAATGTGAATATCCCCAACCTGCCTGACGAGCAGCTCAAAGGCTACAAGGTCTGCCGCCTGGGCCGGCGCCATGCGGCCGAACGGGTGATTACCCAGACCAGCCCGCGCGGCGAAACCATGTACTGGATAGGCGGCGCCGGGCCGGCCAAGGAAGAGGGCGAGGGCACTGACTTTTTTGCAACCAAACACGGCTTCGTCGCCATCACGCCCTTGCAGGTGGACCTGACCGACCATGAGCGCCTGCCTTACTGGGCGCAAACAGCGGCCAAACTCACACACGACAGCGCTGTAACGCAGCTGGCTGCATGAAGCCGCCGGCAAAACCCACCGCCGTCCAACGCCCGGGTTTTCCGGTGCGTCTGGCGCCTGACGCCGGCACCCCGTCTGCTACAAAAAATGTAGCTGGTCGCGCCCATCCGGAAAGGGCTACAGGCCTTTTTGATCTCAAACTTCCGGCTAAAGCCGTGATCTCCAGCGGTGTCGGCATGGATTCACGCGCGGTGCGCGCCCGCATGGTCCAGAAGCTGGCAGCGCAGGGCATTGCCGATGCGCAGGTGCTGGCCGCGTTGGGGCACGTAGAGCGCCACCGTTTTGTTGATACCGCGCTGGTCAACCAGGCCTACGAGGACACCAGCCTGCCAATTGGCCTGGGCCAGACGATTTCCAAACCCAACGTGGTGGCCCGCATGCTGGAGCTGCTGCGCCAGGGCGCGGGCAGTCCGTCCGGCAAACTGGGCCGGGTGCTGGAGATAGGCACCGGCTGCGGCTACCAGGCGGCGGTGCTGGCTCAGCTCGCCAGCGAGGTCTACAGCATCGAGCGCCTGCGCGGCCTGCATGACAAGGCGCGCGAGAACCTGCGTGCCTTCAGGCTGGCCAATGTGCACCTGCTGTTCGGCGACGGCATGGCGGGTTATGCGAAAGGCGCACCGTATGCGGCCATCATTGCGGCGGCGGGCGGCGAGGAGATTCCGCCGGCCTGGGTGGAGCAACTGGCCGTCGGTGGCCGTCTGGTCGCGCCGATGCACATTGCCGGCAGGGCTGGCGGCGCCCAGGCGCTGGTGGTGCTGGACAAGACCGCGCAGGGTGTCACTCAGACGATTCTGGAGGCGGTGCACTTTGTGCCTTTAAAATCGGGAACAAGCTGAGGTCGGGTGCCAGACATGTAAATTGCGCACACTGGCCGTCCTGAACCCAAACCGGCGCCAAGCGTCACACCTGTCACTCATGGCATTTGGAAAAGGCGAACCTATCAATGAATCAACAAGCAGGGCTTCCCATGGCAGCGTTTTCTTCCCCGGCCCCTGAAGAGCACCGCGGTGGCAAGGGCACCGCTCGGCTGGCTCTGAGCTGCCTGCTGGCCGCCGCCGCGCTGCTGGTGGCAGCCTGCAGCTCGTCGCCCGGCCTGAGCCGCGCGCCGGTCGAAGACCGTGGCACCGGCATGACACGCGCCCCGTCGGTGGCGGTGGACCCGGCCGGCGTCAAGCTGCTGCCTGGCGCCGAAAACGCCGGCAAACCCGGTTACTACACGGTCAAGCCCGGCGATACGCTGATCCGTATCGGTCTGGACACCGGCCAGAACTGGCGCGACATCGGCCGCTGGAGCAACCTGGAGAACCCCAATTTGATCGAGGTCGGCCAGGTCTTGCGCGTGGTGCCGCCAGAACCTGTGGCGGTGGCCCGACCCGTGACGTCCAGCACAGTCACGCCGGGCAACCCTGCGCCCGCCGCCAGTGCGCCTGCACCTGCGTCCAGCGCATCCAAACCTGCAGCAAGCGGCACCGACGAGGACGTGGCCTGGATCTGGCCGGCGCAGGGCGCGGTGCTGGGGGGGTTCGACGAAGCCAAGAACAAGGGCCTCGACATCGCCGGCAAGGCCGGTGACGCAGTGATTGCCTCGGCCGACGGCCGCGTGGTCTATGCCGGGGCCGGCCTGCGCGGTTACGGCAACCTGATCATTCTCAAGCACAACAACACCTTCCTGACAGCCTATGCGCACAACCAGACCCTGCTGGTCAAGGAAGACCAGTCGGTGCGCAAGGGCCAGAAGATCGCCGAGATGGGCAACAGCGACGCCGACCGCGTGAAGCTCCATTTTGAAATCCGCCGCCAGGGCAAGCCGGTGGATCCGGCGAAGTATCTGCCGCCGAAATAAGCGCGGTCCCTCCATGAAAAAGCCCCGCGAGCGGGGCTTTTTTGATGGGTCGCGCATTTTCAAGATCAAATCAGGCTCCAGCCCCCGTCCAGCAAGCGCGGATAGCTACTGATTTGATAGTGTTGGCGGTGGTTGCAGCAGTTCGTCATAACCGCGCCCGGTGAACTGCAGCAGGTCGATGCCGTGGCCAAAAGGGTCGGCCAGGCCGGCGATGCAGCCCCAGGCGCGCTTATAGACCGGCATTTCCAGCACGGCGCCGTGTGCCAGCAGGCGCGCTACGGCAGCATCGATGTCTTCCACCACAAAATCCAGGTGCACCGGGGTCCAGTGGCGCTGGTAACTGCGCTCGGCCACGTTGCCAGTGATCGGCTTCGTGCCCGCCTCGTTGAGCAGCAGGTCGATGGGGCTGCTGGCGCCCAGAATCTCCGTGAAGGCATTCTGGAAACGCCGGCCGCATCGAAGCCCCAGTCCTTGGGTGTAAAACGTGATGGCGCGTTCCATGTCGTCAACGTCGATGCAAATCCGCAGTTCCATGGTCAATTCCTTCTGGTCTTTTGCCTGCCGAAAATGGTAACGCAGCCTGAGACAATGGCGCATGGCCAGACGACAACAGAACAAAACGAAACAATCCGCGCCCGCGACGCCGCTCGTGGACTATCCGCCCGACATCCTCAACGTCGAGTCGCTCGACATCGAGGCCCAGGGCATTGCCCACCGTGAGGACGGCAAGGTGGTGTTCATCGACGGCGCACTCCCGTTTGAACGTGTCAGCGCCAGCGTCTACCGCAAGAAACCCACGTTCGAGAAAGCCACGCTGATGGCGCTGCTGCGTGAATCCTCGCAGCGCGTGCGGCCGCAGTGCCTGCATTTCGGCCTGCACACCGGGGCCTGCGGCGGCTGCAAGATGCAGCACCTGCATGTGGCAGCGCAGGTGGCCGTCAAGCAGCGTGTGCTGGAAGACAACCTCTGGCACCTTGGCAAGCTCAAGGCAGAAAATGTGATGCGGCCCATCGAAGGTCCGGCCTGGAACTACCGCTACCGCGCGCGTCTGTCGGTACGGTTTGTTCGCAAGAAGGGCGAGGTGCTGGTCGGATTTCATGAGCGCAAAAGCGGTTACGTCGCCGACATTCGCGAATGCCATGTGTTGCCGAAACATGTCAGCGATCTGCTGCTGCCGCTGCGCGCGCTGATAGGCGCAATGGACGCGAAGGAGACCCTGCCGCAGATCGAGCTGGCCTGCGGCGACGCCATCACGGCGCTGGTGCTGCGCCACATGGAGCCGCTGTCCGATGGCGACCGCGCGAAGCTGCGCGCCTTTGCGGCAGCCCATCCGGGCCTGCAGTGGTGGCTGCAGTCGGGCGGGCCGGATACGGTGACGCTGCTCGATCCGGTCAGCGACCCTGCGCAGCAACTGGCTTATGCGCTGCCGGCTTATGGCATCACCATGCCGTTTCGGCCGACCGACTTCACCCAGGTCAACCCGCAGATCAACCAGGTGCTGGTCTCGCGCGCGCTGCGCCTGCTCGATGTGCAGCGTGACGAACGCGTGATTGACTGGTTTTGCGGGCTGGGCAACTTCACCCTGCCGCTGGCGACCCAGGCGCGCGAGGTGCTGGGCATCGAGGGCAGCGAGGCGCTGGTCGCCCGCTCGCGTGAAAATTATCTGTCAAATCAGGCCTCAGCCCCCGCAGGACGGACGCTGGCAGCTACCAAATTTGTAGCACGCAACCTGTTCGAGATGACACCCGGCATGCTGGTGCGGGACGGCGCGGCCGACAAATGGCTGGTCGATCCGCCTCGTGAGGGTGCGTTCGAGCTGTTCAAGGCATTGGCCGCGCTGCACCAGCAGGCCATCACGGGCGTACCCTGCGACGACGCGGGTGGGCAGCAAAACCTGCAGAGGGGCGACTGGGTGCCGCCAAAACGCATCGTGTACGTGAGTTGCAACCCGGCGACGCTGGCGCGAGATGCCGGTGTGCTGGTCAATGATGCGGGTTACCGCTGCACTTCAGCCGGCGTGGTCAACATGTTCCCGCACACCGCACATGTGGAGTCCATCGCCGTGTTCGATTTGGCCGCCGTCTAAAAAAAAGAAAAAGAAAAGGAAAAGGGGCCAAAGGCCCCTTTTTTCCGTCTGGAGCGCAGCGGACAATTAATCTTTCTCACCACCCATGATGCCCAGCAGGGCCAGCAGGGCCTGGAACACATTGAACAGGTCCAGGTACAGGCGCATGGTGGCGCTGATGTAGTTGGTCTCGCCGCCGTCCATGATCTGTTTGAGGTCATACAGCATGTAGGCGCTGAAGATGCCGATCACAGCCACCGACAGGGCCAGCATGCCGGCGGTGGAGCCGACAAACACGTTGATGATGCCGCCGACCATGACGACCATGGCGCCGACAAACAGCCACTTGCCCATGCCTGACAGGTCACGCTTGATCACGCTGGCCAGGGAGGCCATCACGAAGAACACGCCAGCCGTGCCGCCCATGGCGGTCATGATCAGCTCGGAACCGTTGCGAAAGCCCAGGATCATGCCGATCATGCGCGACAGCATCAGGCCCATGAAGAAAGTGAAAGCCAGCAGCACTGGCACGCCGGCGGCGGAATTCTTGGTCTTTTCAATCGCGTAAAGAAAGCCGAAGGCGCCGCCCAGGAACACGATCAGGCCCAGACCACCGGTCAGCGAGGCGGTGATGCCCGTGGCAACGCCGACCCAGGCGCCCAGCACGGTGGGCAGCATGCTCAGGGCCAGCAGCCAGTAGGTGTTGCGCAAAACCCGGTTGCGCTGCTCGGCAGAGGCAACGTAGCCATGGTCAAGGGTTTGAACATTGTCATTCATGAGCGTCTTCTCCAAGAGGCCAGCATATGCAGGCAAGATCATTTTAGGGGACTGCGGCAGATTTCAAGGATTAACCCTGCGCACTGCCGACTTTTTTTGAGGGTTCTATCAGGTTTTAAGGTGGTAATGTGACCCTTGGACAGCGCCAAAGTTGCGTATGCTTGCGCTCTTGTCCTACAACCCCGAAAAAAACATGAAATCAAAAGCAGTGCTTGAATTTTCCGACGTGCAGGCCATTGCGGCCGCAGCGACGGCCGAAGCCCTCAAGAACAACTGGGCGGTGACAATTGCCGTCGTCGACGATGGCGGCCATCTGCTGCACCTGCAGCGGCTGGACGGCGCGGCGCCGATCTCGGCCCATATCGCGCCGGCCAAGGCTCACACCGCCGCGCTCGGACGCCGTGAAAGCCGCATTTATGAAGAGATGATCAATGGCGGCCGCGTGTCCTTCCTGAGCGCGCCCGAGCTCAAGGGCCTGCTCGAAGGCGGCGTGCCCATCATGAAGGACGGCCAGTGCCTGGGCGCGGTCGGCGTCAGCGGCGTGAAGTCCACCGAAGATGCGCAGATCGCGCGCGCCGGCATGGCAGCCATCGGCCTGTAAGCCACGCCCTCGCTGAACGCTATTGAATCAATAGCTGCTGGCGCTTGCTGCACAAGGGCTGGAGCCCGATTTGACGTGAAAAAGCCGACCTTCAGGTCGGCTTTTTGCATGCAGTGTGGAGAAAAAAAGCCTGGCTAATGCTTGTGCCCGAAGGCGCAGGTCTGGCTGGCAAAAAACGATCTGTGGGGCCTGTTGAGGCCCCGGATCGCCCCACGATGAAACGGGTGTGGCGTACTGCCTATTTGGTCAGGATCAATTTGCCCAGGCGCGTGGCCTGCAGGCGGTACGTCAGGCCGTTGTGATTGATCTCCACGGCCTTCTGGCCGCGCAGGATTTCGGTGCTTTCCAGTACATTGCCCGACACATCGCGCGCCGGTGCCGCAGGCGTGGCCATCCCTGGCTGACGAGTGGCGCGAGAGGGCAAACTCAGGGTGGTCGGGTGAAGGGCGAGGGACATGGTGTTTATTGCTTGGTGGATAGGGGTTTGTGGATTGGATTGGCGTTATGGTAATGATAATGATTCGCAATTAAAAGTCAAGTCACCAAGGTGTTTTATTTTGTTTTTCGACTGGACTTGACCACCCGACTTGAGATGGAAAACAAAAAACGCCTGGCTCCTTGCGGCTCCAAGCGTCGCGCGATGGCAGGCGGGCCTCTGGTGTCAGGGCTTGTCGGGTTCGGTGATAAACCCGATCTTGCGCAGGCCCGACAGCTGCGCCGCTGCCATGGCCTGGGCCACACGTTCGTAGCGCACGGCCTTGTCGCCGCGGATGTGCAGTTCAGGCTGCGGGTTCTGCGCTGCGGCGGTCTGGAAGCGCGGCGCGAGGTCCTTGTCGGCTATGGGCGCTTCGTTGATGTAGTAGGTCCCTTGTGCGTCCACCGTCAGGCGCACGGTTTCGGGCTTGCTGTCCTGCGCCTCGTTGGTGGCGCGCGGCAGGTCGATGTTGACCGCGTGTTTCATCACCGGAACGGTGATGATGAAGATGATCAGCAAAACCAGCATCACGTCAACCAGGGGCGTCATGTTGATCTCGTTCATGACATCGTCGGTGTCGTCCTGTGTTCCAAAAGCCATGGTTGAGTCCCGTTCGGTTTCGGTGTCAGGCTTTTTTCATCGGCACCACTTTGGCCGAGGTGCCGTTGCTGACGCGGGCACCAGTGACAAAGTAGGCATGCAGATCATGCGCAAAGCGGTTGAGTTTTTGCAGCACACCCTTGTTGCCGCGCACCAGCGCGTTGTAACCCAGCACCGCCGGAATTGCCACTGCCAGGCCGAGCGCCGTCATGATCAACGCCTCACCGATAGGGCCGGCCACCTTGTCAATGGTGGCCTGGCCGGCCGTGCCAATCGCCAGCAACGCGTGGTAAATGCCCCAGACCGTGCCGAACAGGCCGATGAAGGGGGCGGTGGAGCCCACCGAGGCCAGAATCGCCAGGCCCGACTGAAGGCGCGATGTAAATTCGTCGATGGTGTTGCGCAGGCTGCGTGTAACCCAGTCGCTGACATCCAGCGTATCGTGCAGGTGCGCCTTGGTGGTGCGATGGTGGGCGGTTGCCTCGCGGCCCTCGATGGCCAGCTGGCGGAAGGGATTGCCGGGGTCACTGCCGAGCTTGGACAGGCCGGCGGGGAAGTCCTCGCTGTGCCAAAAATCCTCTGCGCCGCGCGCGATTTTTTTGTACTTCAGCAGGTCCAGGGTCTTGATGATGATGACCATCCAGGATGCCAGCGACATGCCGATCAGCAGGACGGCCACCGCCTTGGTGACCAGGTCGCCCTGCGTCCAGACGTTCATCAGGCCAAATTGTGAATTCATGATTGCTTACTCCAGAACAAAATTGATCGGGGCCTTGAGCAGGTACTCGGTATGGGCATCGGTACCTGCACGGCGGAATGGGGTGACCTGTGAGGCCATCACGGCCTCGTAGGCGGCGCGGTCCAGGCGTTCGAAGCCACTGGATTTGAAGACACTGCCACGCACGGCGCGGCCGGCGGCGTTGTAGTACACCGCGATCAGCACCACACCGGTTTCGCCGTTGCGCCGGCTCAGCGAGGGGTAAACCACACGCGGTGGCCGGATGTATTCGGTTTCGCCCTGGGTGACTTCTACCGTGCGCGGCGGCGCAGGGGGGGCGGGCGGCGTGGGC
>NZ_JACDDD010000082.1 GCF_013817205.1 Polaromonas sp. | reverse complement strand
GCCCTATCGGATATATACCTCCGGCAGAAGCTGAGGCAAACTACTACCGGCAACTCGCCAGTCAAGCCTCCACGGTGGAGGCATGACTTAAACCAAACAGCCTCCATGAAACCCGGGGCGATTCACCACAAGGATAAATAGACAATCTGGCCAGCAAGCTGTCAGGCCTGAGCTTGGGCGGTGCGGAGCGGCTGAACAGCCACCAAAGATCGAAAATGTCTCTGGGCTTGAGCCGCTCGCTCGCGCCCAGCGCATAGATTTTCCCCGCAAGAATTTCGTCCAGCGTGGCTGTAGGCACAAAGGCCTGGGTGCCTGCGGGCGAGCTAATGGTGCTGACGATCACCTTCACCGACTTGAGCACTTTCGCGTCGGTTTGCCACAACACGATTTTCACTTTGGCCGAACCGATGAAATCGGGGCCGCTCAGCGTAACCATGAAAGCGTAGGGGTTGCGATCAGAGCGGCTGGGGGTTACAGAAACCGTCAAGCCAGCTGGGATATCTGCTGGCAATCTCAGACGGCGCTGCACCGGCAAGCAACGCGTTACCCGGAAGCCCTACTTGGCGAGCAGTTCGCCCTCCAGCGGCAAATCGGGGCCCCCTTTGGCCACCGTCGTATTGGCCCCTGGTATCTTCTTGCGCGCAAACAGCGCATACATGGTGGGCACCACGAAAATCGTTAGCAGCGTACCGAGCGACATGCCGCCCACAATCACCCAGCCTATCTGGATCCGGCTTTCAGCGCCCGCACCAGTGGCCAGCGCCAGCGGCAAGGCGCCCAGCACCATGGCACCCGTGGTCATCAGGATGGGGCGCAGACGCTGCGATGAGGCCTTGATCAATGCGTCAACCATCTCCATGCCCTGCCCGCGCAACTGATTGGTGAACTCCACGATCAAAATGCCGTGTTTGGTGATCAGGCCGACCAGGGTAATCAGGCCAATCTGTGAGTAGACATTCAGAGACCCGCCAGACCACTTGAGCGCAAGCAATGCACCAATCATGGACAAAGGCACCGAGAGCATGATCACCAGCGGATCAACAAAGCTCTCGAACTGTGCCGCGAGGACGAGAAAGATAAACAGCAGCGCCAGCCCAAACACAATACCCAGTGCACCCTGCGAACTTTTGAACTCGCGGGAGGTTCCATTGAGGTCAGTGGTATAGCCCGCCTTCAGCACCTGGGCCGCCGTCTTGTCCATAAAAGTCAGGGCTTGCCCCAGCGAGTAGTCGGGTGCAAGATTCGCTGTGATGGTGGCAGAGCGACGCTGGCCAAAATGGTTGAGTTCCCGTGGCGAAACGCTCTCACGCACCTTGACGAGTGCGGACAGCGGAATCATGGTGTCATTGCGGCCACGCACATAAATGCCATCAATGTCTTCCGGCGTTGAGCGGCCGCCAGCCCGGGTTTGCACAATCACGTCATATTGCTCGGCGTCGCGCTTGTAGCGCGTGACATTGCGCCCGCCCAGCATGGTCTCAAGCGCCTTGGCCACCACGTCGACGCCCACACCAAGGTCTGCGGCCTTTTCGCGATTGACTTCAATGCGTAGTTCAGGTTTGTTAAGACGTAAATCCACGTCGGGCGATTGAATGCCCGGGTTCTTCGCAATTTCGTCCATCATCTGCCGCGCAACAAGGCTCAGGTTTTGATAACTGTCCGAGGTCTGGATCACAAAGTTGACAGGCCGTTCGCGAAAGCCCTGCCCCAAAGACGGGGGCGTGATCGGAAAAGCAGTAACACCTGGCAGACTTGCAAATTTAGGCTGCATTTCACGGGCCAACTCCAGCGTGGTGCGCTTGCGGTCTTCCCAATCCACAGTGCGATACACCACGGTTCCCTGCGAGACGGTGGGGTTGCCGACGCTGGCAAAAATGCGGTCGAACTCTTTGTAGGGTTGACCCATCTTCTCAAGTGCCAACGCGTACCGGTTGGTGTAGTCCAGCGTGGCGCCATCAGGTGCTGTGATGTTGGCCAGAATCGTGCCGCGGTCTTCCAGCGGCGACAACTCCTGCTTCATGCCCGGAAAAACAAGGGCAATAGCCACTGCGCAGGCCAGCATCACCCCCACCACAATCCATCTGGCCTGAAGCAGTGCGCCCCTGACTCTCACGCCCATTCCGCGTGAACCGATCGGGGCTCGGTACCGGCGGGACACCACCCAGCGCAGCGCACCGGCATAGCGATCTGATAAGGCCGTGAGCCACCGTTCCATGGAGCGGTCAAACCAGTTGGGCTTTGGGTTGTGCTTGAGGAGGAGTGAGCACATCATGGGCGTCAAGGTCAATGCGACGATGCCTGAAACCACCACCGCGCCCGCCAGCGCCAACGCAAACTCCACAAACAAACGCCCGGTACGCCCCGGCGTAAAGGCCAGGGGTGCGTAGACCGCCACCAGCGTGGCCGTCATGGTGACAATGGCAAACCCGATTTCGCGCGCACCCTTGATCGCAGCTGAAAACGGATCGAGTCCTTCCTCAATATGCCGGTAAATATTTTCCAGCATCACGATGGCGTCATCCACCACCAGTCCAATCGCAAGCACCAACGCCAGCAGGGTGAGCGTGTTGATGGTGAAGCCTGCAAGTGCCATTAAGGCAAACGTGCCAACCAGACTCACCGGAATCGTCACGATTGGAATGATCGAGGCGCGAAACGTGCGCAAAAACACAAAAATCACCAACGCGACCAAAGCCACCGCTTCAGCAATCGTGCGGTAGACGTTGCGGACCGAGCGATCAATAAACACCGAGTTGTCATTCGCCACATCTATGGTCATGCCGCCGGGAAGGTCGGCCTGCAGCCGGGGAATCATCTCGCGCACGCCTTTGGACAACACCAGCGGATTGGCAGTGGCCTGCCGGATCACGCCCACCGCGACGGCCTCCCGGCCATTGAGGCGCACGGCGCTGCGTTCATCAGCCGCGCCCTCTTCCACGCGCGCCACATCGCGCAGCTTGACCGGAAAGCCGGCCACGTTCTTGACTACAATCTCGGCAAATTGACCGGGACGGACCAGGTCCGTTTGCGATGTGACGCTGAATTCCCGCTGCTGGGATTCGATCCGACCCGCCGGCAGCTCAAGGTTGCTGCGCCGGATGGCGTCTTCAATGTCCTGCGTGGTGAGTTTGTATGCGGCCAGTTTGTCGGGGTCCAGCCACACGCGCATGGCGTATTTGCGCTCGCCGAAAATGCGTACGTCGGCCACACCCGTTACGGTTTGCAGGCGGGATTTAACCACCCGGTTGATGAGGTCATTGATTTGCAGACGGGACATCGTCTCGCTGCTAAAGGCCATAAAAATGACCGGGAAGGCGTCGGCCTCGACCTTGGCGATCACCGGTTCATCAATGGCCTGTGGCAACCGGTTGCGCACGCGCGAGGTCCTGTCGCGCACCTCTGCCGCGGCAGCATCAGCATCTTTTTCAAGCCGGAAGCGCACCGAAATCTGCGCCTGCTCGGCGCGGCTGATGGAAGTAATGACGTCAACAGCGTCAATGCCGGCGATCGAATCCTCCAGCGGCTTGGTGACCTGGGACTCAATCACTTCTGCTGACGCGCCGGGATAGCGGACGCTGACAGTGACCACCGGTTCATCAATTTTGGGATATTCCCGCACAGCCAGCCGGTCAAAGCTCACGGCCCCGATCAGCACGATCAGCAGCGACAGAACAGTCGCAAAGACGGGGCGTCGGACGGAGACTTCAGCGAGTTGCATAAGGGGCAGTCACCTGTTGTAAAAGCTCAGGCTGGTGCGCGGGCTGCTGGCGTTTGCGGGGAGCGCGTCGGCTTCGTGGGAACAACTGCTTGAGCGACCGCTGGGCCACAGGGGTTGGGGCCGGACAAAGCGGGGGGCGTCGAAGCCGGGCCCGATGCGACCGCTGCGGAAGCGGTTACGGGCGGGGCGCTGGCCACCGGCAGCGCGGCTGTAGTCGTAGCCGCTGATGACGCTTGGGCCGATGGCGCAGCGCCAACCGCGGCACTTGCTGCGCGGGCTGGCGAAGCACTCGCGACCTCTACCACTTTCACAACCGTCCCATCGCGCTGCACACGTTGCTGACCTGCCGTGACCACCCTGTCGCCCGGCGCCAGCCCCTCCAGAATTTCGACCTTTCCGGGACTGCGCAGGCCGACTTTGACTTCCACACGCTGCGTGGTCGGGCCAAGGTCATTGGCCCCTTCGATCAATTTGATGACGAATTGCCGCGAGCCTTGCGGGACGATCGCTTCCTCTGGAATCACCCGGGCATTTTCACGCACGCTGAAAACAGTATTGACCCGGGCAAACATACCGGGACGAAGCTGAAGCTGGCGGTTGTCAACACAGGCGCGGACGCCGACGGAGCGGCCGTTGGCATCTATCAGCGGATCAATCGCCTGAATGACTGCCGTGTATTTTCTTCCCGGCAGCGCGTCGATGTCGAGCATTGCTTGCTGACCGCGCTTGACCTTTCCCTGCAAGCGTTCGGGCAATCTGAAATCAACAAATATCGCTTCGATGTCTTCAATGTTGACGATATCGGCACCGTCCTTGAGGTAGTCCCCCACATTGACGAGCCGGATGCCAGCAGTTCCATCGAATGGCGCAACAATTTTCAAACGCGCGGCAGTGGCACGGGCCAGGGCCAGTTTCGCCTGGGCCACCTGAAGGTTGGCAGCACTCTCATCCAGCGAACGCTGGCTGACGAAATTTTGTGCCACCAACTCCTGATTGCGCTTCTGGTTGGCCTGGGCAATGGAAAGCTCCGCCATACTTTGCTGCACCTGAGCACGCGGCAGCTGGTCGTCAAACTGAACCAGCACCTGACCCATGCGCACTCTTTGACCATCGGTGAAATTAAGCTGGGTAATGCGGCCACTGACCTCCGGCCGCAGCACGACACCACGCCGTGAACGAAGGCTCCCCACGGCGTGCGAATCATCCGTGAGACGCGCCAGCTCCACCTTGACAGCCTCAACCGTGGGAGGTCTGCCACCAGCGGGGCCGCTGGCCGCCACAACCGGTGCCGGCACAGCTGCGGGTCCGGAACCCGCCACGGAATCCGCAGCTTTAGGTTTTTGGTAACACCAGGCGGCGCCCGACGCGGCAGCAATCCCGGCCAAGGCAATCACGACATAAACAGCTCTTTTTGCCATGGAAAAAATTTGTTACGGAAGGTCACAAAACCACAAAGTCTCAATGTAGCAGGACACCAAGACCGCAGCATTCCTGCGGGGCATTTCCCCGGGCCAGACCCTCGCAACTTTACGCGCCGACCGTGCCCGCGCCGCGTACAGCCCTTTCACAGGCGCCCAAGTGCGCGCTCAACCCCTTTATTTGCCAGGACGTCGGCCCGCTCATTGCCCGGGTCGCCATCGTGCCCCCTGACCCAGCGCCACTCAATTTTGTGGCCGCTACCGCTGACCAGGGCATCCAGCTTTTGCCAAAGATCGACATTCTTGACCGGCTCCTTGGCGGCGGTGCGCCAGCCGCGGGCTTTCCAGCCCTTGATCCATTCGGTCATGCCCTTGAGCACGTACTGGCTGTCAACATGCAAGGTCACGCGGCAAGGCCGCTTCAGCGCGGACAGCGCCTCAATCACCGCCATCATTTCCATGCGGTTGTTGGTCGTGGCCAGCTCGCCGCCGAACAGCTCCTTGACCTTGCCGTCGGCCGTCATCATCGCCCCCCAGCCGCCGGGGCCGGGGTTGCCCTTGCAGGCGCCATCGGTATAGATGACCACATGCTGGTCTGTGGTCGGCAAAGTGTCAGTCATGTATCGGGGTCCAGGTTGCGAATATCGGTTAAATGGGAAAAGGCACCGGGCGGACCCACTTGGTTGGCGATCGCCACCGGCGCACTGGCCGTGGCTTTCTGGGCCTTCCACGCGGGCTCGAGCAGACGCATGCCGCGCACCCGCTTGACCGCCACCAGAAAATACAGGGCGCCGAAGATGGGCCAGAAGCGCTCGCCGACCTTGTCCATCCAGGCAAAACGCTCCAGCGACGTGCGGCTGCTGACGGCTGGGCGGTAGCAGCCAAACTGGCCGGACTCGACTTCGAAGCTGAGCAGACGCAACCAGTCACGCAGCCGCCAGTAACCGATGAACTCGCCGGCTTCAGGCAGGAACAGTTCGCCATAGCCGAGCCGCCGGTAAAAATGTGCGCGACGCTGGCGCAGGCCCCACAGGCTGGCCGGATTCAGGCCACTGATGACGACGCGGCCTTCTGGCACCAGCACCCGCTCAACCTCGCGCAGGGTGGCATGCGGGTCGCTGCTGAGTTCGAGGGTGTGCGGCAACAGCACCAGGTCCAGGCTGTTTTCCGGAAAAGGCAGGGCTGCCGGGTCGGTGAGCAACGCCGCGCGAGGGGAACTTGCGGCGACCATGGCGGTCGCATTGGGGCCTTTGCCCGACAGCGAATCAGCTGCGATGTATCCTTCATCTATGCCCTGAAGGGCCAGCCACTGGTGCGGCATGCGGTTGCTGCGCAGCGCGTCGAGTTCGGGCAGGCCCAACTGCAGCGCGTGGTAGCCAAACATGTCCGCCACAGCCTCATCGAATCGCTCACGCTCCCACGCCAGCAAATACTCGCCGGGTGGAGTTCTGAACCAGTCGGTGAAACCTATAATTTGTGAGCCCATCGAGACCGCTGCATGTTCTTAATCCCCATCCCTGCTTTTAACGACAACTACTTGTGGCTGCTGCACGATGGTCGCCGTGCGTTGATTGTGGACCCCGGCGATGCCGCCCCCGTGCAACGCGCACTGCAGGAAAACGGGCTTCAATTAGAGTCGATTCTAGTCACGCACCATCACCCCGACCACACCGGCGGCGTAGCCGAGTTGCACAGGGTGACCGGAGCGCCGGTGTACGGCCCGGCCCGCGAAGCCATTCCCGAACCCTTCAAGCGGCTCAGCGATGGCGACACGGTGCAGGCGCTGGGTCTGGATTTTGAAGTCATCGACGTGCCCGGCCACACCGCCGGACACATCGCTTTTTATACCCCTGACATCGATGGCAGGCCGCTGCTGTTCTGCGGCGACACACTGTTTTCTGGCGGCTGCGGGCGCCTGTTCGAAGGCACACCGGCACAGATGCTGGCTTCGCTGGGCCGCCTGGCCGCGCTGCCCGCCAACACCCGCGTCTGCTGCACCCATGAATACACCCTGAGCAACTTGCGCTTTGCATTGGCCGTAGAGCCTGACAATGGCGAACTAATTGGTTACCATGCACGCTGTGCCGCCTTGAGGGACCAGGGCAAGCCGACCTTGCCCACCTCTGTGGCCCAGGAGCTGCTGATCAATCCCTTCTTGCGTACCCGACAAGCTACTGTCATGGCTGCGGCCCGGCGTTTCGACCCGACCGCCCACGACGACAACACCGTATTTGCCGCCATCAGGCAGTGGAAGAACCAATTCAAATGACAGACCTGCAGCGACCGCCCCCTCTCCCCAGCCTCTTCCCCGGCAGCGCCCCGCTCCGCTCAGCTTCCCCCTTCAAGACATTTCTCCTCGGTATCGCCGTCGCCGTACTTGCCGGTTGTGCCAGCACCAGCCCGCCAGGCATGCCCGGCGACCCGGTGCTGACCACCTCCACCGACACCGGGCCTGCACTCAAGCCGGTGTATCCGAAAGGCCCGCTCTCGCCGCTGGACCGGGCGCGCGCCGCGTCAGATACCGTCACGCAACTGCAGCCACCGCCAGACCTGTGGGTGCGCATTCGCGGTGGGTTTGCCATGCCAGACCTGCAGAACGAACTGGTCACCGACCGCGAGCAGTGGTATGCCAGCCGGCCCGACTACATCCAGCGCATGACCGAGCGTTCCAGCAAATACCTGTTCCACATCGTTGAAGAGCTCGAGCGCCGCAACATGCCCACCGAGCTGGCGTTGTTGCCCTACATTGAAAGCGCTTTCAATCCGCAGGCCGTGTCCAGCGCCAAAGCCGCCGGCATGTGGCAATTCATGCCGGCCACCGGAAAGTACTTCGAGCTGAAACAAAACGCCTTCCGGGACGATCGACGCGACGTACTGGCTTCGACCCGCGCCGCGCTGGATTACCTGCAAAAACTCCATCGCATGTTTGGCGACTGGCACCTGGCGCTGGCCGCCTACAACTGGGGCGAAGGCAGCGTGGGACGCGCCATCGCGAAGAACAAAAAGGAGGGTCTCGGCACCGGCTATCAGGACCTGCGCATGCCCGATGAGACGCGCCTGTATGTGCCCAAGTTGCAGGCGGTCAAGAACATCGTGGCCAATCCTCAAGCTTATCGCGCCGAACTGCCGCTGATCGAAAACCACCCGTATTTCCAGCAGGTACTGATCAATCGTGACATCGACGTGGCGCTGGCCGCCAAGCTGGCCGATGTGGCTCTTGCCGACTTCAAGGCCCTCAATCCGTCCGCGCATCGGCCGGTGATCATCGCATCGGGCACGCCGCACATCCTGCTGCCCTGGGACAATGCGAAAGTTTTCCAGCGCAACTTCGAAGCCTACACGAAGGGCCAGTACGCCAGCTGGACCGCCTGGACTGCGCCAGCTACCCTGAGCGTCGGTGATGCAGCCAGACGGGTCGGCATGAGCGAGGCCGACCTGCGCGGAGTCAACAACATACCGCCGCGCATGCTGATCAAGGCGGGCTCCACGCTGCTGGTGGCCCGCACCGGAAAAATGGACAACGACGTGGCCGGGCATGTCGCCGACAACGCCCAGGTCAGCCTTGCCCCCGAAATCATCACGCGCCGAACCACCGTCAAGGCACGCAAGGGCGAATCCGTCGCAAGCATCGCCGGGCGTTATGACCTGAGCGCGGACAGCGTGGCGGAGTGGAACAAGGTTGGCGCCAATGCCGCTTTCAAGATGGGTCAGCTGGTTGTGGTCTTCCTGCCAGTGAAGGCCGGCGGCGCGCGAAAGGCCGCTCCTGTGCGCAGCGAAAGCAAAACGACCAAGCGCAGCCCCGCCAAAGCCGTCGTCAAGGGCAAGAAGCGCTAACACGGTCAAGGCGTCAAGTAAAATGAGCCCCTGGCCCACATGCAGTCTGCGTAATCAGCTATCAAAACAATAGCAAACCCAGATTGTTTGTCTCATGGCTGCCAGACCCCACACTCCACCAGCCCCGGCCACTTCCTCCTATCTCCTTGTTTTTCTGATCGGGCTGCTGGCTTTTGGCCTCGGGGTCGGGTTGCTGATACTGTCCTTTGAGCAACGCAGCCTACGGCTCCCCGGTGCGGCCTGCGTGCTGCTCGGCGTCATCGTGTGCGGTGGCTACCTGACCAACAAGCTCTTTTCCGGTCTTTATAACGATCCGCTCGCCTATGAGCCTCCGTGGGCACAGCTGGGCAGGGGTGAAGGGCTGCCCAGACTGCCTGCGCCGGGGAAACTCGCCGCCCCTCCCGCAGCGCCGGTTGCCATGGAAAAGCTGGTCGATTTCCCGGAGCCTGTCGCACCCCCTCGGCCATCCGTGCCGATCAGCAAGCCAGCGGCAAGAACTGCGACGCCAGTCGTATGGACGGCGGAACTGTTCGACCGCATGTCGCCGCATCAATTTGACGCGGTCTGCGCAACACTGTTTGCGCAAAGTGGCCTGGAAGCCCGCGTTCAGTCCCACGGGCCGGCCGGTGGTGTCACCCTCTGGCTGTATTCGCGCCATACACAAACCGACAAGAACAATCCCGTGGCGGTAGCGGTGTGCAGGTTGTGGCAGGGCCAGACACTGGCGGTGCGCCAGATTGATCCACTGGTGGCCATGATGACTGCGCGCCAACTCAAACGCGCGACCTATGCCACCGCATCGACTTTCACGGAAGACGCCCGCAAATTTGCCAAAGACAATGGCATCAACGCGCTGGACAGGTCCGGGCTGCTGGCACTGATCGCCAAACGCACACCGCTACAGCAGCAGACCCTGCTTGCCCAAGCATTCGGCAAGCGCTAACACCCCTGTCAGGCTTTAGAGGCGCAGGGAGCCGGTACCGAAAAGGCCGATCAAGCCAATCACGATGAGGTAGACCGCCACGATGTAGTTGAGCAGCCGGGGCATGATCAGGATGAGCACGCCGGCAATCAGCGAAACAATGGGGCCGATGGAGACGGAGAGGTTCATGGAATGTCCTTGAGGTGAGTTGACAGGGAAACGGCGCGACGCCACTGAACTGGTCCCCAATGTAACGGACAGCCCCGGCAGGCGTCTGTAGGACGGAACAAACAAATGGCCAGCGCGGGTCGACGGCCCCCAGTACAGATTCACTGGTCTGTAGTCGAATGATTCATCAAAGTTTCTCAGTTTCTCCGGTACGTGGCTGCCACTTCATGAGGCGCTTTTCAACGCGCCCCACAATGCCGTCCAGCACCAGAGCAAAAGCGGTGAGCACCGCGATGCCGGCGAACACGGTGTTGACATCAAAGGTGCCTTCAGCCTGCAGGATCAGGTAGCCCACGCCGCGTGCCGAACCGAGGTATTCGCCAACCACCGCGCCGACAAAGGCCAGGCCCACCGAGGTGTGCAGACTGGAAAAAACCCAGCTGGTGGCGCTGGGCAGGTAGACGGTGCGCAGCAATTGCCGCTGGTTGGCACCCAGCATTCGCGCGTTCGCCAGCACCACCGGGCTGACCTCCTTGACGCCCTGGTAGACGTTGAAAAACACGATGAAAAACACCAGCGTGACCGCCAGCGCGACCTTGCTCCAGATGCCCAGACCAAACCACATCGCAAAAATCGGCGCCAGAATCACGCGCGGCATGGAGTTGGCGGCCTTGATATAAGGGTCCATGATGGCGCTCGCCATGGGCGCCAGCGCCAGCCACAGGCCGCAGGCCAGACCCAGCACCGTGCCGATGCCGAAGGCCAGCACAGTCTCCAGCAAGGTAGTGCCCAGGTGCAAATAGATGTCGGCATTCCCAGGCAAACCGTCGGGGAAGAAGAGGCTGGGGCCGAAGCCGAAAGGCATGAACCAGGACCAGACCCGGCCCGCCACCTTGATCGGTTCACCGAGGAAAAACGCCAGTTGCTGGTCGCGCGAGGCAAGTTGCCAAAGGCCAAGAAAAACCACCAGCATGCCAATTTGCCAGGCGCGCAGATTGCGATCAGAGGGTTTGAGGTAACGCCACATATCAGGCGGCCTTCTTCAGCTGCTGGGCATACCCCTTGAGCACCTCGTCGCGCAGCACGTCCCAGATCTGGGTATGCAGTTCGATGAAACGCGGCTGGGTACGCACCTCGGCGACATTGCGTGGACGCGGCAGGTCGATGGTGAATTCACCCATGGGCCGCGTCGCCGGCCCGGCCGAGAGCACCACCACCCGGTCACTCATGGCAATCGCCTCGTCGAGGTCGTGCGTGATGAACAGCACCGCCTTCTTCTTCGCCGCCCATAAATCCAGCACTTCGTTCTCCATCAGTTGCCGGGTCTGGATGTCGAGCGCTGAAAACGGTTCGTCCATCAGGATGATGTCGGGGTCCAGCGCCAGCACTTGGGCCAGCGCGGTACGCTTGCGCATGCCGCCCGACAGCTGGTGCGGATAACGGTCACCGAAGCCACTGAGGCCCACCCGCTCCAGCCAGGCCTGAGCCTGCGCGCGTGCTTCGCCGTCCGGCACACCGTGGTACTGCAGGCCGACCATCACATTGTCGATCGCGCTGCGCCAGGGCATCAGCGCCTCGGTCTGGAACATGTAGCCAGCCCGTGTGTTGATGCCGCTCAGTGGCTGGCCGAACACCTTCACGGTGCCAGAGGTCGGCGGCAACAGGCCGGCACCTATATTGAGCAGCGTGGACTTGCCGCAGCCAGTCGGGCCGACCACGGAAACAAACTCACCGGCGCGTATGCGCAGCGTGGTTTCTCCGACGGCGGTGTAGGCCTGCCCCGCATCGTCCCGCGAGCGGAAGGTGCAGGTGACATCCAGCAGTTCAAGCGCTTGGTCAGCGGTGGGGGTTTCGGCGAGGTCCGTCATGGATGCTTATTGTCGCCGTGAAATTGCGACGATCTGCTCTTGCTGCCAGCAGGGGCCGCGGGTCCGGCTCTGCCGGCCCGCAGGCGCAGCGCCCCCTCGGGGGGGCAGCGAGCTACACGCAGTGCGCGAGCGTGGGGGCCTTATGTTCAGGCTTTGAATTTCTCTTTTGCCCGTCGGGCAAACTCATTGGTGTAGGTCTTGCTCAGGTCGATTTTGTCAGCCTTGATGCTGGGGTCAAAACTCGCCAGGGCCTTCAAGGCGGTTTTCGCGCCCTCGTCAGGGATCAGGCCGTCCAGCGCGATCGCGTCACGAACCTTGTTGAATGATGCCAGGTACAGGCCCCGGTCGCCGAGCAAATAATTTTCAGGCACGGTCTTGATGATGTCGCCCGGGCCCGCCGTCTGCAGCCATTTCAGCCCGTGCACGATGGCGTTGGCCAGCGCCTGGCAGGTGTTGGGATTTTTCTGGATGAACTCCATGGGCGCGTACAGGCAGGCAGCCGGCATGGGGCCGCCAAAAACATCGACTGTGCCCTTGAGCGTGCGGGTGTCAGAGATGATCTTGACCTCGCCTTTTTGCTCCAGCATGGTCATCACCGGGTCGGTGTTGCTCATCGCATCGATCTGCCCCGAGCGCAACGCAGCCAGCGCACCGGCAGCGGTGCCGACACCGATAAAGCTGACGTCGCTGGCTTTCAGGCCGGCGCGCGACAACACCAGGTTGGCCATCATGTTGGTGGACGACCCGGGCGCCGACACACCGATCTTCTTGCCCCTGAGGTCTGCGACCGTCTTGTAGTTGGGCATGTTTTTTGTAGACACACCGAAAGCAATTTGCGGCGCCCTGCCCTGCAGCACAAAGGCCTGGAACATCTGGTTCTTGGACTGCAGGTTGATGGTGTGTTCGTAAGCACCCGAGACCACATCGGCCGAGCCGCCGACCACCGCTTGCAGCGCGCGCGCACCACCGGCAAAGTCGCTGATTTCCACGTCCAGGCCTTCGGCCTTGAAGTAACCAAGCTGCTCGGTAATGGTCAGCGGGAGGTAGTAGAACGCCGCCTTGCCGCCGACAGCGATGGAAATTTTTGCTTTTTCAAGTTTGGCCTGCGCGCGCAGCGCGGGAAAAGCCAGCGTGGCGGCGCCCAGTGCGACGACGCTGGCAAAGCTTCTGCGACGAATTTTGAAATGGTTCATGCCCGGTGCTCTCTGAATGTTTTTATGGATTCGAAAAGAGCTTACCCAGCCGCCTGGCGGGGCGCATCGGTATCATCCCGTGCGGGTTTGTACGGAACGCTCGCGCAAAGCGTCTTGATGGTTACCAGACGTTACCGGTAGCCCAGAAAAAGAATGCCTATATTGATCAGCAAGGCCAGGAACCAGATCACGCTGCGGCTCGTGGCCATGTCCGCCACGTACATCATTACGTAGGCGATACGCAGTACCACAAACACAAAGGCAAACACATCCAGCCGCACCTGCGACGCCTGCAACTGGTGCGCGATGATCACTGCCGCAAAAAAGAAGGGCAGCGCTTCAAAGGTGTTGGCCTGGGCAGCATTGGCGCGCGCGCGCCAGTCGGTCTGGCGGGTCAACCAGGCGCGCGGGTTGTTGTTGTCGTAGCCGCCCTTGTTCGCCGAGACGCGCATCATCCCCCACTTGGCCAGCCCTGCGCAAGCAATCGGCAGCAGTGCAAAGGCCAGCAGGCACCAGTAGGCAACTGTGAAACGTGCGTATGTCATGTGAGCCTTTCTGGCGTGGAGGGGTGAAGGATGAAAGGGAGATGTGCAGGCAGAAACAACTAGCGGCGGTCTACCAGCGCGTGGGCGATGGTGCCCAGGTCCACGTATTCGAGCTCACTGCCCACGGGCACGCCGCGCGCCAGCCGTGTGACCTGCACGCCGCGGCTCTTGAGCGCCTGTGAAATCACATGCGCTGTGGCCTCGCCTTCGCCGGTGAAGTTGGTGGCAAGAATCACTTCCTGCACCTCACGGGCGTCGGCGGCCGCAGGCTCGCCCTGAGAATCGCGCGGCACCACCCGGTCAAACAGTTTTTGCAAGCCGATGTCGTGCGGACCGATGCCATCGAGCGGGCTGAGCTTGCCCATCAGCACGAAATACAGGCCGCGGTAAGCCAGCGTGCGCTCCAGCGCCGCCTGATCGGCCGGGGTTTCGACCACACACAGCTTGCTGCGGTCGCGCTCGGGGTTGGCGCAGGTGCTGCAGATGTCGAGCTCGGTCAGGGTGTTGCAAAGCGCGCAGTGTTTGACGCTATGCACCGCATGTTCGAGCGCGCGCGCGATCTGCAAGGCCCCTTGCGTGTCGTGCTGCAGCAAATGGAATGCCATACGCGCCGCCGACTTGGCACCCACACCCGGCAGGCGCCGCAGCGCCTGGGTCAGGCCTTCGAGGGCGTTGGAGTCAGCCATCTTGTGAGCCCCCACGTTCGCTCACTGCGAGCCTGCGGCAACTCTCTGCCCCTAGCACTAAAAAAGAGGCGCTGCGCCTGCGGTCTGGCAAAGCCAGCCCCGCGGCCCCTGCTTGCAATACGAATACCAAGTCAGAACGGCAATTTCATGCCGCCGGGGAGGCCTGGCATCCCTGCCGTGAGTTTGCCCATCTTTTCCTGGCTCAGGTCTTCGGCCTTGCGCACTGCGGCATTAAAAGCCGCCGCCACCAGATCTTCCAGCATGTCCTTGTCTTCGCCCAGCAAGCTGGGGTCGATCTCGACACGTTTGACGTCGTGTTTGCAGGTCATGGTGACCTTGACCATGCCGTTGCCCGACTCCGCCGTGACTTCGATAAATGCCAGCTCGTCCTGGGCTTTTTTCAGGTTGTCCTGCATGGCCTGCGCTTGCTTCATCAGGCCGGCGAGTTGTCCTTTGTTGAACATGGATTTTTCCTTTAAAACTTGTGATCAATCATATCGGCTTGCCGGCGGAGGGGGCGCGCGGCTTGATACTGCCGGGCACAATTTTGGCGCCCCAATCGCGCACCATGTCTTGCACAAAAGGGTCGTTCTGTATGGTTTCCTCGGCCTGGCGCTGGCGCTCCAGTGCGGCGGCAGCATTGCGCCGTGACGGCGAATCGCTGACCGGGCCGAGCTCCACCACAACACGGGGCGCTGGCCCGCTGTCTTGCAATGCAGTTTTCAGCGCAACCTGCAGCTTTTCGCGCGCCGCGGCCTGGTTCAGCGACTCGCGCTCCACACGCAATGTCCAGACACCCTCGCCCTGCGAGCGCAGTTCGGACTGCAGGGCAAGTTCACGCGCCAGTGCCGCAATCATCTCGGTGGCGACCATGCGGTTGACCAGCGCCGTCCATTCAGTGCCCAGCGGGCTGTCGGGTGGCGGTGTTGCCGCAGCAGGCGGGGCGGTCTGTACGGGCGCCGGCGCGGGCACTGGTCCGGTTGCGGGAGCAGGGGTCGCCAGCAATTCATCTTCCCAGGGCGGCGCCTGCGGCACCTCAGATGCTACAAATTCAGGAGCTACCTGCGCCCGCTGGACGGGGGCTGGAGGCCGATTTGAGGCGAAATCTGGAGTTGCGGCAGGCGCTGTCATCCGAGCGGGCACCGTGGCAGGCGCAGAGGGCGCACGCATGGCCGGAACGGCCGCAACAGCGGCCCGTGCCGGATCAGGCGGCGGCTTTTTTGGGGGCTCGACGGCGCTCCCCCGGGTGGTGGCCCCGGCACCGGCGGGTTTGAAGGCCAGCAGGCGCAGCAGCACCATGGTCAACGCCGCGTACTCGTCCGGCGCCAGGCCCAGCTCGGCCCTGCCGTGCAGGCACAGGCTGTACAGCAGTTGCGTTTCGTCGGCCGGCAGCGCCTCTGCCAGCCGTGCCGTCGCAGCGATGTCGGGGTCGGATTCATCGTCGCCCTCGCCCATGCCCGGCACCGCCTGCAGCACCGCCATGCGTTGCAGCACGGTGGCCATTTCTTCGAGGGTCGCTGCGGCACTCAGCCCGTTCAGTCGCAACACTTCGGAGGTCTCGACCACGCCTTTTCCATCGCCACACGCCAGCGCGTCGAGCAACTGGAACACATAACTGCGGTCCACGCTGCCCAGCATCTGGCGCACGCTGACTTCCTGCAACTGGCCGGAGCCGAAGGCTATCGCCTGGTCGGTCAGCGACAGCGCGTCACGCATGGAGCCACGTGCCGCGCGCGCCAGCAGGCGCAGGGCCTGCGGCTCCGACGCCACGTTTTCGGTCTGCAGCACCTGGCCCAGGTGTTCAAGAATGGTTTCGGGTGCCATCGGCCGCAAATTGAATTGCAGGCAGCGCGACAGCACGGTCGCAGGCACCTTCTGTGGGTCGGTCGTGGCCAGCACGAACTTCAGGTACTCGGGCGGCTCCTCCAGCGTCTTGAGCATGGCGTTGAAGGCTGTGTTCGTCAGCATGTGGACCTCGTCGATCATGAAGACCTTGAAGCGGCCCACAACCGGTTTGTACACCGCCTGCTCCAGTAACTGCGCTATTTCGTCAACGCCGCGATTCGAGGCTGCGTCCAGTTCGGTGTAATCGACAAACCGCCCGCTGTCGATGTCGGTACAGGCCTGGCAGACGCCGCAAGGCGTGGCGGTGATGCCGCCCTGCCCGTCCGCACCCAGGCAGTTGAGCGACTTGGCCAGGATGCGCGAGATCGTGGTCTTGCCGACACCACGCGTGCCGGTGAAGAGGTAGGCGTGGTGCAGGCGCTGCGTGGTCAGCGCGTTGCCCAGCGCCTGCACCACATGCGCCTGCCCGACCATTTCAGAAAAATTCCGGGGGCGGTATTTGCGGGCAAGCACGAGGTAAGACATGCAACGATTCTAAAGGGCCATGACAAGGGGTTTTTACCCGTCAGCCCTTTAAGTCCGGCCCGCCGCCCTTACAATAGTCAGTGACGGGCCTTCCCGCATGGTAAAGCGGCCAACCGGGTCAGATGGGGAACCAAGCAGCCCTAACTGCGGAGCCAGTGCCGGGGTCAAGGCTCGTCACCTTATTTCAGATTGTTCCTTCTGGATCAATAACTTAAGCGCTGACAAGAGCTTACGTTGGTCTTTTGTATCACTTGACTGTGTCACTTCCGTACAACATGAACACGCGAAATGACATGGCACAAGTCGAAGGATTGAACCTCCGGGGTGGTCGTTACTACGTCCGCATCGTGATCCCTGAAGCACTCCGCGAGATCTACGGTAAGGACCGCGTGAACATCGCTTTGGGTACAAGTGACCGCAGCGAAGCAACGCTCCGAGCAACCATAATGAATCGCCCCGGGTTTCATGGAGGCTGTTTGGTTTAAGTCATGCCTCCACCGTGGAGGCTTGACTGGCGAGTTGCCGGTAGTAGTTTGCCTCAGCTTCTGCCGGAGGTATATATCCGATAGGGC
>NZ_JACDDD010000081.1 GCF_013817205.1 Polaromonas sp. | reverse complement strand
CGACTGGGGCGTGAGCCGCCAGCGCTACTGGGGCACGCCGATTCCCATCATCCATTGCGGCGAACACGGTGCTGTGCCAGTGCCCGAGAATGATTTGCCGGTGGTGCTCCCTACTGATTGCGTGCCCGACGGTTCGGGCAACCCGCTGCACAAGCACGAGGGTTTTCATGCCGGGGTGGTGTGTCCGGTCTGCGGCAAGGCCGCGCGGCGCGAGACCGACACCATGGACACCTTTGTGGATTCCTCGTGGTACTTCATGCGTTACTGCGACCCAAAGAACGACGAAGCGATGGTGGCCGGGGGTGCCGATTACTGGATGCCGATGGACCAGTACATAGGCGGCGTTGAGCACGCGGTGTTGCACCTGCTGTACGCGCGCTTCTGGACCAAAGTGATGCGCGACATGGGGCTGGTGAAGTTTGACGAACCCTTCATCAAACTTATGACCCAGGGCATGGTGCTCAACCAGATTTTCTACAGGCGCGATGAGAAAGGTGGAAAGCACTACTACCCACCTTCCGAGGTGGTGCCGGTTCACGACGCGCAGGGCCACATCATTGGTGGCACGCATGCCGAGGGCGGCAAGCTTGAGTACGGTGGCGTTGGCAAGATGGGCAAGTCGGAGCGCAACGGCGTGGACCCCCAGGACCTGATCGAAAAGTACGGTGCCGACACCGCGCGCTTGTACACCATGTTCACCGCACCCCCGGAAGCCACGCTGGAGTGGAACGACGCCGGCGTTGAGGGCTCCTACCGGTTCCTGCGCCGCGTCTGGAATTTCGGCGTCAGGCTGAATGCTATGAATTTAGGAGCTGCTGGCGCTCGTCCATCAAGGGCTGGAGCCACATTTGACAAGGAAGCGCAGGCGCTGCGCCGCGAGATCCACACGGTGCTCAAGCAGATCGACTATGACTACCAGCGCATGCAGTACAACACCGTGGTGTCTGGCAGCATGAAGCTGCTCAATTCACTCGAAGACTTCAAGGGCCAGAATTCTGCGGGTGCAGCCTTTGCCCTGCGCGAAGGCATGGGCATCCTGCTGCGCTGCCTGTACCCTGCCACACCCCATGTGACGCACACCCTGTGGGCCGAGCTGGGTTTCGCCAAAGACCAGGGCGATCTGCTTGACGCGCCCTGGCCCGAGGTGGACGCTTCCGCGCTGGTGCAGGATGAAATCGAACTGGTGCTGCAAATCAATGGCAAATTGCGCGGTGCCGTCACCGTGCCCGCCGGCGCCGACAAGGCCGCGATTGAGGCAGCTGCGTTGGCGTCAGAGGCATTTGTCAAACAGGCTGCGGGCGCACCCCCGAAAAAAATTATCGTGGTGCCCGGGCGCCTGGTCAATATCGTCATTTGAAGGAAAGTCCATGCAGCGTCGCGTTTTATTGATGGCCGCAATGGCCGCCGCCGGCCTCAGTGCCTGCGGCTTTGCGCTGCGCAAAGCGCCCAACTATGCCTTCAAAACCCTGTTCAACACAGCACCCGAAGGCTCGACGCTGGGCACCGAGTTCAACCGCAACCTGGAGTCAGGTGGCACGGTGAAGGTGATCCGCGACCCGCGTCTGATCGATCAGGCCGACGTGATCTTCGACGTGGTGACCGACCAACGCGAAAAAGTCGTGGTCGGCGTGAATGCTGCAGGCCAGGTGCGTGAGTTTCAGTTACGCACACGGTTCACCTTCCGCTTGCGCACACTGGCGGGCAAGATCCTGATCCCCCCGACAGAGATCCTGCTCCAGCGCGACATCACCTTCAACGAATCAGCAGTGCTCGCCAAAGAGACCGAGGAAGCCCTGCTCTACCGCGACATGCAAAGCGATATCGTGCAGCAGGTGCTGCGGCGGCTTGCTGCCGTCAAGGAATTGTGAAGGCCGCGTCGGCGCAGGACGTTCACTGAGAAAAATGTAATGGAACCAGACCGCGCCGACCTCAAGCTGCTGGAACTGCTTCAGCGGGACGGGCGCACAACGGTGCAGGCGCTCTCGGAAGCCATTCACCTGTCAGCACGCGCCACGCTCAACCGGGTGCGCCGACTGGAAGCCGAGGGTTTGATCCAGGGCTACCGGGCGCTGGTCAAGCGGGCGGTGCTGGGCGAGCAGGTGGTGGTCTTCGCCGAGATGGCGCTGAAAGACCAGCGCCAGGCCACGGTGCAGCGTTTCGAGGCGCGCATGGTGGCCAGCCCCGAGGTCGTTGCCTGTTACCAGATCAGCGGGCGCTACGACTATCTGGTGCGGGTCTCCTGCCACGATCTGGCGCGCTATCGCGAACTGACCGATGGCTGGCTTGACGACGTGGGCCTGGGCATCGAGAAAATAGTGACCAACACCGAGTGGCAGACCATCAAGGAATTTTCCGGTTTTCCGTTGCCGCAGACCAAGGGCTGAGTCGGTGTTCCCCATTGGTTTTCGTTATGCGACACACGGTGGAGCACAGAGCGGGCAGCTTGGCTGCATGACTTCCGATCCGGAAGCGTAGCGCCCGCCACACGTCTGCAATGGGCGGTGGCAGGCCCTCATTTTCACCGTCGCCGAAGCCGCATGCGCCTACAGTTATCTCCAACAGGAGAAACGCCATGGACGAAAAAAAAGTAGCAACAAGCCAAGATTTCATGCGGCTTGAAGAGCAGGTCTGCGCCCGCAACTACCGCCCCGTTCCAGTCGTCGTTGAGCATGCCAAAGACTGCCTGGTGTGGGATGTTGACGGCCGCGAATATCTCGACATGATGAGCGCCTATTCGGCAGTCAGCCATGGGCATCTTCACTCTCGGCTGGTCGCCGCGGCGCAGCGTCAACTGGCGCGTGTGGCCGTCACGTCCCGCGCCTATCACAGCAACACGCTTGGTCCTTTCCTGGAAAAATTGTGCCGCGTGGCGGGGTTTGACCGAGCCTTGCCCATGAACACGGGGGCAGAAGCGGTGGAGACCGCCATCAAGGCGGCGCGCCGCTGGGGCCACCGCGTCAAAGGTGTGCCCGACGGGCAGGCCGAGATTCTTGTGGCCCGTGGCAATTTCCATGGCCGCACCACCACCGTCATCAGTGCTTCCAGCGAGGCGGACTACCGCGCCGGATTCGGGCCCTTCACGCCCGGCTTCAAGTTTTTTGACTTTGGCGCCATGGCCAGCGTGCGCGCCGCCACCACGCCCAACACCTGTGCTGTGCTGGTCGAGCCTATCCAGGGCGAGGCTGGCATTGTGTTGCCGCCCGCCGGGTTTTTCAGAGAGCTGCGTGAGTGGTGCTCTCAGCAAGGCATGTTGCTGATTCTGGACGAGGTGCAGTCTGGCCTGGGCCGCACCGGCCGCTGGTTTGCGTTCGAGCACGAAGGCATCCGGCCCGACGGCCTGATTCTGGGCAAGGCGCTGGGCGGTGGTCTGCTGCCGGTCAGCGCCTTCCTCGCCAACGACGCGGTGATGGACGTCTTCACACCGGGCAGCCACGGTTCTACCTTTGGCGGCAATGCGCTCGCGGCAGCCGTCGGGCTGGAGGCTTTGCAGGTGATGGAGGACGAAAACCTGGTGGCGCGTAGCGCGGCGCTGGGTCGGCATCTGCTGCAGCGCCTGACTGCGGTGCAGGCGCAGGCCGCGCCGCTGGTGCGTGCTGTGCGTGGCCGCGGCCTGTGGGTGGCCGTGGACATGGACCCGGCGTATGCCAGCTTTGCCGGCGCGCGCGAAGTCGTCGAGCGACTCGCCGCGCGCGGCGTGCTGTCCAAGGAAACCCACGAAACCGTGATTCGTTTTGCGCCACCGCTGACCGTCAGCAAGGCGCAGCTTGACCAGGCCGTGGATAGCTTTCTGGCAGTGGTGCTTGAAATGAAAGCACAAGCAGCTATGAATTCGGTAGCAATACATGTGGCTCCAGAAGAAGTCGCCGCTGCAGGTGTGGCGCCGCAGTTGCTGATGAGCCCGCCCGACTTTTTCGAAGTGAGTTACGCCATCAACCCCTGGATGGACCCAACGCAGTGGGCACTCGACGCCAAGCGGCTGGCGCAGGATGCGCGCAGCGGCTGGGCCGCGCTGAAGGCCAGCTACGAGGCACTAGGCGCGCAGGTGATGGTCAAACCGGCGGTACGTGGCTTGCCTGACTTGGTATTCACCGCCAACTGCGCGGTGGTGCTGGACGGCAAGGTACTGCTGGCGCGCTACCTCAAGCCCGAGCGTGCCGGAGAAGAGTCCCATGGCCGACGCATGTTCGAGCAGTTGCGCCTTCGCGGTGAAGTCGATTCGCTGCACACCATGCCGCCCGGTGTATTTTTTGAGGGCGCGGGTGATGCCATCTATGACGCCAACCGCGGCATCATGTGGATGGGCCATGGCCAACGGTCGAGTCTGCAGGCGCGCGACACCGTGGAGCAGGTGTTGGGCATTCCCGCCCTCTCGCTGGAACTGGTCGACCCGAGGTTTTATCACCTCGACACTTGTTTCTGCCTGCTGTCGGGGGGTGAGGTGGTGTATTACCCTCCGGCCTTTACCGAAGCCGGCCGCGCGCAGATTCAGACCTTGGTGGGTGGGCAACTGATTGAGGCACAAAGCGACGACGCGTTGCACCTTGGCGTCAACTCGGTCTGTATTGGCCGCGACGTGGTGATGTGCCATTGCAGCGAACCGACGCGGCAAGCCCTGGTGGCGCGCGGCTACCGCGTCCAGGTGGTGCCGCTGGGCTCGTTCAACCGCTCCGGCGGGGCGGCGTATTGCCTGACGCTCAAGCTCAACAACCTGCACCACGGCCGCTCTGCCCCCGGTGTTTTGCCCTGGGCAGAGGCCGCGTAAACTTCGGGGCATGCAGCTTGCGCCCACCCAACTTCAGCAACATCTCCAGCGCGGCCTGAAATCCCTGTACACCCTGCACGGTGACGAGCCGCTGCTGGTGCAGGAGTTTGCCGATGCGCTGCGCGTTGCGGCGCGCGAACAGGGTTATTCCGAACGCTCGGTGCACACCGTGGCCGGCGCGCATTTCGACTGGAGCGAGGTGCTGGCCAGTGGCGGATCGCTGAGCTTGTTTGCCGACAAACAAATCGTCGAGATCCGCATCCCCAGCGGCAAACCAGGCAAGGACGGCTCCGCCGCCTTGCAGCAAATTGCAGAGCGCGCTCAGGGTGACGACAGCACGCTGACGCTGGTGATGTTGCCTCGGCTGGACAGCATGACCACCAAGGGCGCCTGGTTTGGCGCGCTGGAGAGTTTTGGCACCACGGTCAAGTTCGATGCCATTGACAGGCGCAACTTGCCCGCCTGGATTGCGCAGCGCCTGCAACAGCAGGGCCAGCGCGTGGCCGCCGGCGAAGAGGGCCAGCGCACGCTGCAGTTTTTTGCAGACCGCGTGGAAGGCAACCTGCTGGCTGCACACCAAGAAATCCAGAAGCTGAGTCTGCTGTACCCGCCCGGGGCTGACGATGCATCCGCTGTCTTGAGCTTCGATCAGGTTGAAAACGCCGTGCTGAATGTGGCGCGTTACGACGTGTTCAAGCTGTCAGAAGCGGTGCTGGGCGGTCAGGCACTGCGCGTGCAGCGCATGCTTGACGGACTGCAGTCCGAAGGTGAATCCGAGGTGCTGGTGCACTGGGCCCTGAGCGAGGACATCCGCAGCATGAAGCGGGTCAAAGACGCCTTGGGCGCGGGCCGGCCTATGCCCATGGCCCTGCGTGAAAACCGGGTCTGGGGTGCCAAGGAAAAGCTGTTTGAAAGAGTGCTACCGCATATCGGCGACACCACACTGGCCAACCTGCTGCATGCCGCGCACAAGGTCGACGGCATCGTCAAGGGTCTGAAGCAACCCGATTGGCCCGCGGACGGCTGGCAGGCGCTCCAGCGGCTGGCGAACATGATGTGCGAGCAATGTGCGCCGCGGGGTCGCGCCTAGGTGTTCGCGGGAAACACAACGGACGCTCGAGGCTTCGTTCCCATTCAAGCAGGGGCCGCGGAACCGGCTCTGCCGGGCCGCAAGCGCAGCGCCCCCTCGGGCAGAGAGCCACACGCAGCGAGCGAACGTGGGGGCGCGAGGTTTTAGGGGAAAATGGAGCCATGAACGCGCCCGACTCTTCCGACGCCCTGTCTGCCCGCAGCGGACTGCCGCACCTCATGCAGGCCATGGGTTTCAAGGCAAAAGTGGCATCAGCCCAGATGGCGCGTGCGCCGGCAGCTATAAAAAACAGAGCACTTTTGAGCCTCGCCGGCTTGCTGCGCAGCCAAGGGGCATCTTTGCAGGCTGCCAACGCGAAGGATCTTGAACGCGCTGTGGCCGCCGGCCTGGCGGGCCCCATGCTGGACCGGCTCAAACTGGACGCCAAAACCCTGGAGACCGTGGCGCTCGGCTGCGAGCAGCTGGCCGCCATGCCCGACGTGATCGGCGAGATCATCGGCATGAAGCAGCAGCCCAGCGGCATCCGCGTCGGCCAGATGCGTGTGCCCATCGGCGTGTTCGGCATGATTTACGAAAGCCGGCCCAACGTCACGATTGAAGCCGCGTCACTGGCCATCAAGAGCGGCAACGCCTGTATCCTGCGCGGCGGCTCCGAGGCCATCGAGTCGAACAAGGCACTGGCCGCTCTGGTGCAGCAGGCCCTTGAAAGCGTCGGCCTGCCGACAGACGCCGTCCAGCTGGTGCCGACCATCGACCGGGAAGCCGTGGGCATTCTGATCACCATGCCGCAATTTGTCGACGTGATCATCCCGCGCGGGGGCAAGGGCCTGATCGAACGTATCAGCCGTGATGCCAAAGTCCCGGTCATCAAACACCTCGACGGCAACTGCCATGTGTATGTGGATGATCCGTGCGACATCGCCATGGCGGTTACGGTTGCGGACAACGCCAAAACCCAGAAATACAGCCCCTGCAATGCCAGCGAAGGCTTGTTGGTCGCACGTGGCGTGGCGGCAGAATTTCTGCCAAAAATCGGGGCGATCTACGCCGCCAAGGGCGTCGAGATGCGCTGCGACGCCGAAGCCCAGGCCGTGCTCGCGAAGGTGCTTGGCGCCAAAGTGCTGGCCGCCACCGAGCAGGATTGGTACGAGGAATACCTGGCGCCCATCATCAGCATCAAGGTGGTCGCGGGTGTGGAAGAAGCCATTGCCCACATCAACCAATACTCCAGCCACCACACCGACGCCATCCTCACGCGCGACCACGTGCATGCGCAACAGTTTTTACGCGAAGTCGATTCGGCCAGCGTGATGGTGAATGCGAGTACCCGCTTCGCTGATGGTTTCGAGTTCGGGCTGGGGGCTGAAATCGGCATCAGCACCGACAAGTTCCACGCGCGTGGGCCGGTCGGCATCGAGGGCCTGACCTCGCTGAAGTACGTGGTGTTGGGTCAGGGCGAAGTCCGCAACTGATCGTCAGCCGGGACTGCCTGCAGCGTCAAGGCCGCCTGATCCTGGCCTCTTGTAACTGCTTCGCCCCACCCCAATATCCCTGAAATCGGTCAGTCAGAGCCGACAACCACAACAACACCAGACTGAAAGTGGCCGCATGGTTCCGCACCTCATCACTGCCCTGAACGGCCCCACCAACGAGCTTGAGCAGCGTATTCTTGACATGACACCGGCGATTGAGCGCTGGTTCCGGCTCGAGTGGATGGAGCACACGCCGCCGTTTTACAGCTCAGTCGATGTGCGCAACGCCGGCTTCAAGCTGGCGCCGGTGGACACCAACCTGTACCCGGGCGGCTGGAACAACCTCACGCCCGAGATGCTGCCGCTGGCGGTGCAGGCGGCGATGGCGGCGATCGAAAAGATCTGTCCGGAAGCGCGCAACCTGCTGGTAATCCCGGAAAACCACACCCGCAACAGCTTTTACCTGTCCAATGTGCTGCAGCTCAAGCGCATCTTCCACCAGGCCGGCCTGAATGTGCGTTTCGGCTCGCTGAGCCCCGACATCACCGAGCCGACCACCCTGGACCTGCCCACTGGCGAGCAGATCACGCTGGAGCCGCTGATCCGTACCGACCGGCGCCTGGGGCTGAAAAACTTCGACCCCTGCACCATCCTGCTCAACAACGACCTGTCGGCCGGCGCGCCCGGCATGCTGGAAGACCTCCACGAGCAGTATTTGCTGCCGCCGCTGCACGCTGGCTGGTCGGTGCGGCGCAAGTCGCGCCATTTCCAGGCCTATGAGGAAGTTTCCAAGCGTTTCGGCAAGCTGCTGGGCGTGGACCCCTGGCTGATCAACCCGATGTTTGCCAAGTGCGGCGAGGTCAACCTGGCCGAAGGCGCAGGCATGGACTGCCTGACCACCAACGTTGATGCCCTGCTGACCAAAATCCGGCGCAAGTACAAGGAATACGGCATCAATGAGAAGCCGTTTGTCATCGTCAAGGCCGACAACGGCACCTACGGCATGGGCATCATGACGGTGCGCGACGTCAAGGACCTGGACGAGCTCAACCGCAAGACCAAAAACAAGATGAGCACCACCAAGGACGGCCAGCCGCTGTCCGAGGTCATCATCCAGGAAGGCGTGCAGACCCACGAACGCATCAATGACGCGGTGGCCGAACCGGTGGTCTACATGATGGACCGTTATGTAGTGGGTGGCTTTTACCGCGTGCACGCCGACCGCGGCATCGACGAAAACCTCAACGCGCCGGGCTCGAGTTTTGTGCCACTGGCTTTTGCCGACAGCGGCCGCCTGCCGCAGCCCGGCATTCCGCCCGGCGCGAGCGGCCCGAACCGCTTTTATATGTACGGCGTGATCGGCCGCCTGGCCATGCTGGCCGCCAGCTACGAATTGGAAGCGACCGATCCCGATGCCGAGGTGTATGACTAGGCCAAGCCCGGCACACGCCTATCGGGCCTCACTCCGATGCGCTGCGCTGCGTGTAGTGTCTTTTCCCCTTGCAGGGACGCCGCATCGCGCCGGCAAAGCCGGTTCGCTGGCGGCCGCTTGAAAAGGCAGATCCGTGGTTTTCGCTGCATCGCAAGTTATCTTCAAGCCTTTTAGGCCTCCAGCCCCCGTCCGATCTGCGTAGTCAGCTATCAAAATGAGAGTGACTGGCGATCGCAATTGCGCCCGCGGTTTTTGAACCAAGGCTGGCTCTGTGGGTTACAAGTTGTTGCAGTGCAACAAAACGGCCTAATCTCACGATTAGGGGCCCGCGCTGACTTGCCAAGCGCGGCTTCGGGCGCAAAATAGCCTTCCCCAAGGCAACCTTCCCGCGGCTGGCGCCCCACCTGACCAGTTCCAGCGGGATTTTTTTTGTGTCCAGAAAAAAATCATCACTCGCTGCGCTGACCCTGGGCGCCGTCGGCGTCGTCTACGGCGACATCGGAACCAGCGTCCTGTATGCCATCAAGGAAGTCTTTGGCTCCGGGCACGTCGCGTTCACTCCCGAAAACGTTTACGGCATCCTGTCGATCTTTTTCTGGACGATGACCGTCATCGTCTCGATCAAGTACGTGGTGCTGGTGCTGCGCGCCGACAACAACGGAGAGGGCGGCTTGGTAGCGATGCTGGCGCTAGCCTCGCAAGCGGTGAAGGACAAGCCCCAGCTGCGCGGCGTGCTGCTCGCTGTGGGCATTTTCGGCACCTGCCTGTTTTATGGCGACGGTGTCATCACCCCCGCGATTTCGGTGCTCGGCGCCATGGAGGGCCTGGAGGTGGTATCGCCCACGTTCAAAGATTGGGTGGTTCCGCTCACGCTGTTCGTGCTGTCCTGCCTGTTCGCCGTGCAAAAAAGCGGTACGGGGGGCATTGGCAAATTTTTTGGGCCCATCACGCTCGTGTGGTTCGCTACCATTGCGGTGCTGGGCGTTTCGCACATCGTGCAGCATCCCGAGATCCTGCAGGCCCTGAGCCCGCATCACGCATTGCTGTTCATGTGGCGTAACCCGGGCACCACTTTCATCATTCTGGGCGCCGTGGTGCTATGTGTCACCGGCGCCGAAGCGCTGTATGCAGACCTCGGCCACTTTGGTAAAAAGCCGATCCGTATCGCCTGGTTTGCGGTGGTCATGCCAGCGCTCACGTTAAATTATTTTGGCCAAGGTGCCTTGTTGCTGGCGAGGCCGGAAGCGGTTAAAAACCCGTTTTACATGATGGCCCCGGACTGGGCGCTGATTCCTCTCGTTATTTTGGCAACGGGTGCGGCCGTCATCGCCTCCCAGGCGCTCATCACAGGGGCGTTCAGCGTCACCAAACAGGTGATTCAGCTGGGATATCTCCCGCGTCTGAAAATCCTGCACACCAGCGTGCGGGAAACAGGCCAAATCTATATTCCTTTCGTCAATTGGGGCCTGTTCGTGGCCATCGTTCTGGCTGTTGTGCTGTTTCGCTCGTCGAGCAACCTGGCCGCGGCTTACGGGATTGCGGTGACACTGGACATGTTGATTACCACCATCCTGACATTCTTCGTCATCCGGTATAGCTGGAAGTACCCTTTATGGCTTTGCATAGGCGCTACAGGTCTGTTTTTCGTTGTGGACCTGACCTTTTTCGCCTCGAATATGCTCAAGCTGTTCGCGGGTGGCTGGTTCCCGCTTCTGATAGGCGGGGTCATCTTTACGCTGATGATGACCTGGAAACAGGGCCGGGCGCTGCTCAACCAGAAACTGCGCGCCGACGCCATCGACCTGCCGAGTTTTCTGGAAGCGGTGTTTGTCAGCCCGCCTGCCCGCGTTGAAGGCACGGCCGTGTTCCTGACTGCCGAGGTCGGTGTCGTGCCCAATGCATTGCTGCACAACCTCAAGCACAACAAGGTGCTGCACGGCCAGAACCTGTTTGTCACGGTGCACAACCATGAGGTGCCCTGGATTGGCCTGGGCAAGCGCCTTGTGATTGAGTCGCTGGGCCACAACTGCTGGCAGGTCGTTGTTAACTATGGTTTCAAGAACGACCCCGATCTCCCCAAGGCACTGCAGCAAATGCGCACGCGCGGCTGCGAGCTGGAGACCATGACCACCAGCTATTTCCTGTCGCGCGATGTGGTGGTGCCCACCATAGGCGGCGGCATGATGCCCTGGCGCGAAAAGCTGTTTGCGCAGATGCACCACAACGCCAGCGGCGCTGCGGATTTCCTGAAGCTGCCGAACAACTCGGTGGTCGAACTGGGCAGCAAAATCGAGATCTGATTCAGGGCCTTTTCGGTACCCAACCCTTATGCAAAGGGCATCTTCAGCTACTGAATTTGTAGCATCTCGGTGCCCCGACTGTGATTTCTCGGGACCTTATTCCCATCACAACCGAGGCGGGAAGCCTGACGCCGTTCAGATGTTGTTCTGACCCTGCGACTGGAGCGGGGTGTCTTGCATGTCCTGCTGGTTCGCGACGGCGCCGCTGTTGTTGTTGGACGTCTGGTCGGGAGCATGGGGCCCATCGGGAGCTGCGGTGGATTCATAAACGGCGCTGACCACCAGGTGGATGAAGTGCAGCTTGGCAACCACGCCGTGCGGCAGCACAAACGGATAAAAGTCGGGCTGCCCCATGGCGCGCGACATCTCGTTGAGCAGCATGGTGAGCTGTGTCCAGCGGTTCAGAAAGGCCAGAAAACGTTTGGCATCCGGGTGCTCGGGCTGGTACAGCGCGTCAATGGTGAAAGGTGTGAACTCAAGCTGCGCCGTGTCGGTGGCCAGACCGAAACTCTGCGCGGTGTCGACCGTGTCGCGGATGTGCAGGTAATGCGCCCAGCACTCGGCCCAGTCCTCCCACGGATGCACGCTGGCGTAAGCGCTCACGTAATTGCGCGCCCAGTCGGGTCGCGGGCCCTGGGTGTAGTTGTTGTGCAGGCTGGCGGCGTAGTCTTGGGTTTCATCGCCGAACAGCTCGCGAAAACCCTGCAGCCAGGCGGTGCCGGCTATCAGCCGGTCCCAATAATAGTGCCCCACTTCGTGGCGAAGATGCCCCAGCAGCGTGCGGTAAGGCTCGCGCATGGCCTTGCGCACGGCCTCACGCGTGGCGTCGTCGGCTTCGTTGAGGTTCAGCGTGATCAGGCCGGTGTTGTGGCCGGTGAGGATGTGCGGGCCGTAGTCGGGCGAGCGCAGGAAGTCGAACATCAACCCGCCTTCAGCGTCCTCGCTCACGCGGGACGACAGCGGCAAACCCAGCGCCAGCAGCGCCGACACCAGCCGGCGCTTGGCCAACTCCACCTTGCCCCAGAGTTCAGCGTTGTCCGGGTGTTGCGAGTCGTTCAGGTCGGGAATGGTGCGGTTGAGCCGGCAGGCGCGGCACAGCAGCGTCTGCGGCTGACCTTCGCCAACGGGCACCAGCCAGTTGCAGGCTGCAGGCGTGTCAAGGTTGGCGCAGCGCAAATAGGCTGGCGTCGGGACATTGCTGACGGGCTGGACAGTCGCGTCCTCAGCCTGCCATTCGACCCACGTATCCAGGTCTTGACCAGGCATGAGCGGAATCAGGCGTGCCTTCACCGTGTCATAACCCAGCGCTGTACCGCAGGCCAGGCAGGTGCTGTTGCGGAAGAATACCGGGCAACCGCAATGGCACCGGTAGGCGCGACCTGCCAAGCTCGGCAAATCGGGTGGGTCAGAAGCAGGCGGCGAATCGGTGATGTTGAACAATGAAAATTCCGAGGGGGTCGCGGGGCTGAAGTGGGGCACAACACATGGCTTGCACGGCTGCAGCGACTTCAAAGTCTGCCACGTTTGCACGCCCGCATGGGGCCGGCTCGCCCTGTCCGCATGTCAGCCGTTGCTGACAAAAACGCCCTTGAAGCTGCGAGGCTTTTATCATGGGGCCTTGTTTGACCCAAACCAAGGATCCCCATGCCCACTTACCACGTCGAAATGATGGAAGGCCGCACACTTGAGCAGAAGAAAAAACTGGTCGCTGAACTGACACGCGTCAGCGTCGAGGTGCTGGGCGGTGCGCCCGATTCGGTGGACGTCATCATCACCGACATCAAGCGCGAAAACTGGGCCACAGGCGGCAAACTCTGGTCCGAGCCGCGCGAGTGAACCGCCCAGCCCTGAACCCACGCTGCGCTTGACCCGTCCCGCCACCCTTCCCGAACTGCAGGCCCGGTACGGCCCGCGTTACCGCTGGCTGCTGCTGCTGTCGGTCATGGTCGGCACCATGGCGTCCATCATGTCCTCGACCATCGTCAATGTGGCGATCCCGGACATGAGCCAGCACTTCACCCTGGGCCAGGAGCGCGCCCAGTGGGTCACCTCCGGCTTCATGGTGGCGATGACGGTGTCGATGCTGACCACGCCCTGGCTGTTGGCGCGATACGGCTACCGCCGCACCTATGTGGGCACCATGTTGTTGCTCCTGGCAGGCGGCATTGTGGGCGGCTTTGCCAACAGTTTTGCCGTGGTGCTGGGCGCGCGCGTGGCTGAAGGCCTGGCCGCCGGTGTGGTGCAGCCCATCCCCGCCATCATCATCATGCGGGCTTTCCAGCCCAACGAGCAGGGCCGGGCCAGCGGCATTTTCGGCATGGGTGTGGTGCTGGCACCCGCCATCGGCCCCAGCATAGGCGGCGTGCTGGTGGACCTGTTTGGCTGGCGCTCGATCTTTTTCATGGTGGTGCCGTTTTGCCTGGCCTCGCTGTGGCTGGCTTACCGCTATGTGCCGGTCACCGCACCGGGCGGGGCGGCGGCCAACCGCAAGGGCGCCACGCTGGACTGGCGCGGCCTGCTGCTGGGCGGCGCCGGCACCCTGTGCCTGCTCAACGGCATGGTGGCACTGCATGGCGGGTCGGTGCTTGAGGCCGTCCTGCTGCTGGGTGCCGCCGCGCTGGCGTTGCTGATGTTCATCGCCTGGCAACGGCGCATGGCCGCCACCGGCCGCGAGCCGCTGATGAATCTGGCCCTGTTCACGGTGCGCCCGTTTGCGATGGGCAGCATCGTGGCGTTTATCTACGGTACGGCGCTGTTCGGCTCCACCTATCTGCTGCCGGTTTACATGCAGCTCGGCCTGGGCCTGTCGGCGTCCTATGTTGGCAGCATCCTGCTGCCGGCAGGCTTTGTGCTGGCCGTCACGATCGCGCTGGTGGGACGGCTCGCCGACCGTCACCCGACCTGGTTGTTGGTGAGCATCGGGCTAGCGCTGCTGGCACTGTCGTTTGCGCTGATGCTGACCGTGACGCTGAGCACCGCGATCTGGCTGCTGGTGTTATGGGCCATCCTGGGGCGCATCGGGCTGGGCTTTATCCTGCCCTCGCTGAACCTCGGCTCGCTGCGGGCGCTGAGTTCGGACCTGATTTCGCAGGGCTCCAGCGCGATCAATTTTGTGCGCATGCTGGGCGGCGCCATCGGTGTCAGCCTGTGCGGCATCGTGCTGGAGTGGCGACTGGCCGCACACGGGGATTCGTTGACGCAGACGGCCAGCAGTCCGGCGCGGCTGGCGGCCTTCAACGAGGCTTTTTTGATGCTGGCCGCGCTCTGCGTATTGGCCACGTTTGCGGCGTGGAGGCTCAGGCCCTCTGCGGCAAAGGAGTAACTGCCATGTGCCAACTGCTCGGAATGAACTGCAACACGCCCACCGATGTGACTTTCAGCTTCACCGGTTTTGCCCAGCGCGGCGGCAATACCGACCACCATGGCGACGGCTGGGGCATCGCGTTTTTTGAGGGCGGCGACTGCAGCGAGAGTGACCGTGGCTTGCGCCACTTTGTCGATCACCAGTCGGCCTTCCAGTCACCGGTGGCCGAGCTGATACGCCGCTACCCGATCAAGAGCCGCAACGTGATCGCGCACATCCGCAAGGCCACACAGGGCCGGGTCGCGCTGGAAAACTGCCACCCTTTTGTGCGCGAACTGTGGGGCCGCTACTGGGTGTTTGCGCACAACGGCGACTTGAAAGACTTCAACCCACGACTGCACGGCAGCTTCCGCCCGGTCGGCAACACCGACAGCGAACGCGCCTTTTGCTGGATCATGCAGGAGCTGGCCAAGTCGCACGCGGGCGTGCCGGGCATCAACGAACTGACGCTGACGCTGCGCGAACTGGCTGCACAGATCGCGCCGCACGGCACCTTCAATTTTTTGCTCAGCAACGGGCTGGCGCTGTGGGCGCATGCCTCGACCAGCCTGTACCACGTGGAGCGCAAACACCCGTTCTCCCACGCCACGCTCAGCGACGAAGACCTCAGCGTCAACTTTGCCGAGCAGGCCGCGCCGGGCGACCGTGTGGCCGTGGTGGTGACGGCGCCCCTGACCACCAACGAGGCCTGGCAAGCCTTTGCGCCCGGTGAGCTGCGCGTGTTCGAAGGCGGCGCGCTGCGCGCCTAGTCAGCTATCAATTCAGGAGCTGTTGGCGCCCGTCAGATATGGGCTGGAACCCGATTTGGTTCCTATTTGAGGGCAACTTCGAGCGCGTCGACAAACATCGCCGCGACATCAAAACCGGTCTGGTCAAAAATTTCCTGGAAGCAGGTCGGGCTGGTGACGTTGATCTCAGTCACGTAGTCGCCGATCACGTCCACACCCGCCAGCAGCAGGCCGCGCGACGCCAGCACCGGGCCCAGCGCCTCACCGATTTCCCGGTCGCGCGCCGTCAGCGGCTGCGCCACGCCCAGACCGCCTGCCGCCAGATTGCCGCGCACCTCGCTGCCCTGCGGAATCCGCGCCAGGCTGAACGGCACGGGCCTGCCGCCTATGACCAGCACGCGTTTGTCGCCCTGGCTGATCTCGGGCAGGAATTTCTGCACCATCACGCTTTGCGCGCCGTCCTTGTTCAGCGTCTCGGTGATGCTGCCCAGGTTCAGGCCGTCTTCCTTGACGCGGAAGATGCCCATGCCGCCCATGCCGTCCAGCGGCTTGAGGATGATGTCCTTGTGTTCGGCGTGAAAGCGCTTGATGTCGGCCGCGCTGCGCGTGACCAGGGTCGGGCCGCTGAACTGCGCGAACTCAAGAATCGCGAGTTTTTCCGGGTGGTCGCGCAGCGCGCGCGGCTTGTTGAACACCCGCGCTCCTTCACGTTCGGCCTGCTCCAGCAAATGCGTACTGTAGAAAAACTCGCTGTCGAAGGGCGGGTCCTTGCGCATCACGATGGCGTCGAAGTCGCAGAGCTGCGCACGCTGCGCCGGCTCGGCGCTGTACCAGTCGATGGCGTCGCCGGTCAGGGTGATGCGCTGCACCGTGGCGGTGACCTTCTCACCGGTCTGCCAGCGCAAGTCGCGCGGCTCGCAGGTCGCCAGTGTGTGGCCGCGCCGCTGCGCCTCGCGCATCATGGCGAAGGTGGTGTCCTTGTAGATCTTGAAGGAAGCGAGGGGATCGGCAACAAAAAGGATGTGCATGAACGGCTCAGTCGGTAAAAGGGCGTTGCCGGTATTGTTGTACAAATAGCGCAAGCGCGCCGGCCACCACACCCCAGAACGCGGAGCCGATACCGGCAATCGTCAGGCCCGACAGCGTGACGAGAAACGTGATAAGCGCCGCCTCGCGGTGCGACTCATCCCGCACCGCCTGTGCCAGACCGCTGCCTATGGTGCCCAGCAGCGCCAGCCCGGCAATCGCCACCACCAGCTCTGTCGGAAAAGCGGTCAGCAGGCCGGTGACCGCCGCGCCAAAAATGCCGATCAGCACATAGATCGCGCCGCAACACACGGCCGCGGTGTAACGTTTGCGCGGGTCTTCATGCGCCTCGGGGCCCATGCAAATGGCGGCAGTGATGGCACTCAGGTTCAGTGCAAAAGCGCCGAAAGGGGCCAGCACCAGCGTCGCCAGCCCGGTGAGCGTGATGATTTTCGACACGGGGATGCCGCCATCCGGCGCGTCCGGCCCGTAACCGGCGGCGCGTATCGCCGCCACCCCGGGCAGGTTTTGGGAGGCCATGGTCACCACAAACAGCGGTAGCGCCAGGCTGACAATCGCCGCGACGCTGAACTGCGGTGCGACAAACACGGGCAGCGCCAGCGAGAAAGTCATCGCCGACCAGACCATCTCGCCGCGCATCGCAACAAACACAATCGCACCGACCAGCGTCAGCACCACAGCGTAACGCGGCAGGAAACGCCGGCCCAGCAAATAGATCGTCAGCATCAGCAGCACCAGTGGCAGTGCCGTCTGCGCCGCAGCAAAGGCCTGGATGCCGAAGCGGGAGAGTACGCCCGCCAGCAGTGCCGCCGCAATCGCCATCGGGATGCGGTTCATGACTTTTTCAAACCAGCCGGTGACACCGAACAAGGTGATCAGCGCGGCGCTGACCATGAAGGCGGCCACCGCTTCACCCATGGAAAAGCCACCGGCCAGCCCGGCCGTGGCCAGCACCGCCGCGCCTGGCGTGGACCATGCCACCATCACCGGTTGCTTGAGCCATAGCGAAGGAAGCATCGAACACAGGCCCATGCCCAGACCCAGCGCCCACATCCAGGAGCTGATCTGTTCTGGCGTGGCGTTGAAGGCCTGCGCCGCCTGAAACACGATGGCCACCGAACTGGTGAAGCCGACGAGGACGGCGACAAAACCGGCGGTGAAGGCGGAGAGGTTCAGGTCTTTGAAGAACTGCATTGGGGGATTTTGGCAGTTTAAGTTTTTGGTATCACACTGCCCCCGCAGCTCGCCGCAGGTAGTAGTTCAAACTCCCCACTCCCAACCCCCCGCCCGTCCCTCGCCCCGCTGGGCGATGGA
>NZ_JACDDD010000080.1 GCF_013817205.1 Polaromonas sp. | reverse complement strand
TCGGTGGTGCGGCTCATGATGCCGATGCCGGCATACAGGCCGATGGTGGCCAGCAGGAAGATCAGACCGATCCACTGACGGGACAGGCCCATCTGTTCGAGGATGGCAAGCACCACCACAAAGGCCAGAAAGCCCCCGGTGTACCACTTGTAGACCTTGCCCAGGCCCTTTTTGAAGGCAGCGTTGGATGCGGCAGTATTCGTGCCGGCATCATTACCAAACATTCCAGCCATGATTATTCCTCGCTCTCTTGGACGCCATGCTCAATATCGAGCTTGCCCATGTACCAGGCGTAATACCCGATGATGGCCACGTAAATCACCAAAGCCCCCTGCGCTCCCATCCAGAAGCTGAAAGGCCAGCCAAAGAAATTGAAACTCAATTCGCGTGCGTAATAACTCACGACGAACGTCACGACGAACCAGATCACGATGAGGATCGCCGTGACATTCAGGTTCTTTTGCCAGTAACGGCGGTGGTTGTCAGTCAACTGCATAACACTTGCCTCCATCAACAACACCCTTGCGGGCACATCACGATCACCACCATCCCTGGCGTGGCCTGCAAGCCGGATCGCGTCTTATAAGCCTGGGCTCAGACCCTGGCCTTCAAATACCCGCTCAGTTGGTTGACGGTCAGGAAGACTGAGCAACGCTCAGTCCCGTCTCGCGCTCCAGCTGGGCGGCCACTTTGGGCTCAAACCTTTTGAGGTGGCGAATGACCTTCACCGCCTCATCAGGGTCTTGCCTGTCTACATGAACCCGCGCAAGCTGATACCAGCCGAACGGGCTCATGGGTTGCAGTTCTGTATTTCTCTTGAGCGCCTGCACCGCTTCGTCAAAGCGTCGGTCGCGAATCAGCAGCAGCGCCAGACCGTACCAGGCACGGTCCATCTTGGGTTCAATCTCCAGCGCGCGGCGGAATGCGGGCTCGGCATCGGCGTGACCGCCGACGTCTTCAAGCATGTAAGCGAGGTTGAACCACGCTGCAGCAGTGTCGGGAAAGCGGGCTACCAGCTCCCGCAGCGCATCAATGGCGCCGTGTTTGTCGCCCAGTTGGGCAAGTACATGGGCCCGGCTCGCCAGCGCATAACGGTCGCCAGGACGCACCCGCAACATCTGGGTGAACTTTTCCAGGGCAACAGCCTGCCTGCCGAACACCAGCAGCACCAGTGCCTGCATCTTCAGATACCAGTAAGCCAGAGCATTGTTCATTTGCACAACTCCACGCCGATTTCGAGGCAAATCCGGATTTTCATGAGGGTGGCCGCTATCCAGATGAACAGCAGCAACAAAAACGCCACGAGCGGAACGTGGCGGTCAATGACTTGTTTGGGGGTGATCACGCGGGCGGCGACCACGAAGGGTTTGCCAACGATCTGCAGGATCTGATAGAAAAGATTCTGGTCTCTTTTTGCGCCGGCCAGCAGGCCCAGCACCCATTGCCCGAACAGCGCGAGCAAGGCGATTTCCGCTATCAGCTTGATCGTGGAAACAGTAAATAGCATAGGCCCTTTGGAAACAATGGCTTGATTGTTTCCCCAGCGCTTACCGCCTTCTTACAAATGCTGACGGAATCCCCCGGACCTAGCTAAAACCCTCCTAGGGGTTTCCCTTGGTTTGGGCCCCGCAGCACAGGGGCCGGGAACCAAAGTTTTAAACCGCAGGGTTGGCGAGCTGTTTCCAGGTCGCAATGACCGTGTCCGGATTGAGCGACAGCGAGCTGATGCCCTCGTCCTTGAGCCACTGCGCAAAGTCCGGGTGGTCACTGGGGCCCTGGCCGCAGATACCGACGTATTTGCCCTGGCGTTTGCAGGCCTGGATGGCGCGGCTCAGCATGGCCTTGACGGCCGGGTCGCGTTCGTCGAAGTCCTCGGCCAGGATGGCCATGCCCGAGTCGCGGTCCAGGCCCAGGGTGAGCTGGGTCAGGTCGTTCGAACCAATCGAGAAGCCGTCGAAGAATTCCAGAAACTCGTCGGCCAGGATGGCGTTGCTCGGCACCTCGCACATCATGATCACGCGCAAATCCTTCTCGCCACGTTTCAGGCCATGCTGGGCCAGCAGATCAGTGACCTTTTTAGCTTGTCCGAGGGTACGAACAAAAGGCACCATAACCTCGACGTTGACCAGGCCCATGTCGTCACGCACGCGGCGCAGCGCCTCGCACTCCATCGCAAAGGCCTCGCTGAAGTCGGCGCTCAGGTAACGCGATGCGCCACGAAAGCCCAGCATCGGGTTCTCTTCTTCCGGCTCGTAACGCGAACCACCGATCAGCTTGCGGTACTCGTTGGACTTGAAGTCCGACAGGCGCACGATCACCGGTTTGGGCCAGAAGGCGGCGGCGATGGTGGCCACACCTTCGGCCACCTTGTCCACATAAAAGGCACGCGGTGAGGCATGGCCGCGCGCCACGCTCTCCACTGCCTTTTTCAGGTCGGCATCAACATTCGGGTAGTCAAGGATGGCCTTGGGATGCACGCCGATGTTGTTGTTGATGACAAACTCCAGCCGTGCCAGGCCGACACCGTGGTTGGGAATCTGGCAGAAGTCGAAAGCCAGCTGGGGGTTGCCGACGTTCATGCTGATTTTCACGTCGATCTCTGGCATCTCGCCACGCTGCACTTCAGTGACCTCGGTTTCCAGCAGTCCGTCATAGATGTTGCCGGTATCGCCCTCAGCGCAGCTCACGGTGACCAGCATGCCGGTGCTCAGCGTTTCAGTCGCATCGCCGCAGCCCACCACGGCAGGAATGCCGAGTTCACGCGCGATGATGGCGGCGTGGCAGGTGCGCCCGCCGCGATTCGTCACGATGGCGCTGGCGCGCTTCATGACCGGCTCCCAGTTCGGGTCGGTCATGTCGGTGACCAGCACGTCGCCGGGCTGGACCTGGTCCATCTCGCTGATGTGGTGTACGAGGCGCACGGGGCCGGTGCCGATTTTCTGGCCGATGGCGCGTCCTTCGGCCAGCACGGTGCCTGTGCCCTTGAGCTTGTAACGCATCTCGGCCTTGCCCTTGGACTGGCTCTTCACCGTCTCGGGTCGCGCTTGCAGAATGTAAAGCTGGCCGTCGGTGCCGTCCTTGCCCCATTCGATGTCCATGGGGCGGCCGTAATGGTCCTCGATGATCACGGCATAACGCGCGAGCTGCTCGACGTCGGCATCGCTCAGCGAATAGCGGTTACGCAGCTCGGCCGGCACGTCGGTGGTCTTGACCAGCTTGCCGCCGGCCTTCTTTTCCTCGGCGGTGGTGAACTCCATCTGCAGCAGCTTGGAGCCGAGGTTGCGGCGGATCACGCAGCGTTTGCCGGCCTTGAGCATGGGCTTGTGCACGTAGAACTCGTCGGGATTCACGGCGCCTTGCACCACGGTTTCGCCGAGACCGTAGCTGGAGGTGATGAACACCACGTCTTCAAAGCCACTTTCCGTGTCGATGGTGAACATCACACCTGCGGCGCCAAGATCGCTGCGCACCATGCGCTGCACGCCGGCCGACAGGGCCACGTCGGCATGGGCAAACCCCTGGTGCACGCGATAGCTGATGGCGCGGTCGTTGTAGAGCGAGGCAAACACCTCTTTCATCTTGTGCAGCACATCCTCGATGCCAACCACGTTCAAAAAGGTTTCCTGCTGGCCGGCGAAGGACGCGTCGGGCAAATCCTCGGCCGTGGCCGATGACCGCACGGCAAAACTCGCTTGCGCGTTCCCGGCACTCAACGCGGCGAAGCTGTCACGCACCGCCTGCTCAAGATCTTTCGGAAAAGGCTGGGCTTCGACCAGCGTGCGGATCTTGCTGCCGGTTTCGGCCAGCGCGCGCACGTCGTCGGTGTTGAGTGCATCAAGCAGCGCGTTGATTTTGGTGTCCAGACCTTCATGCGCCAGAAAGGCGCGGAAGGCATGGGCGGTGGTGGCAAAGCCGGTCGGCACCTGCACACCCTTGGGGCCGGTGGGCAGCTGCGAGATCATCTCGCCGAGGCTGGCGTTTTTACCGCCGACGGCCTCGACATCCGTCATCCTCAGGTTTTCAAACGGTACGACCAGGGCGGTCGGCTCAAAAAGGTTGGACATGAAAATACTCCGGGAGGTTTAAAAACCGGGACGTGGCGCATGCGCGGCGGGTAACCTTGTTGTTGTGCTAATGGGTTGGCGCGGGGCATGGCGGGGAATATCGGGATAATTGCCCTCATTGTAGGGTGCCGCCTGCCCGCGCTGCCTCCCGCGCCCTTTCACAAAGCTGACCTCTTCCCATGCCCAACCGCACCGTGTTTTTCATCTCCGACGGCACAGGTATCACGGCCGAAACCTTTGGCAATGCCATCCTGGCGCAGTTCGAGTTCAAGCCTCGCCACGTGCGCCTGCCCTTCATCGACAGTGTGGACAAGGCCCACCAGGCGATACGCCAGATCAACCACACGGCCGAGGTCGAGGGCCTGAAACCCATCGTCTTCACCACGCTGGTCAACATGGAGATCCTGGAGGTACTCAAGGCCACCTGCCACGGCATGCTGTTGGACATGTTCGGCATGTTTGTGGCGCCGCTGGAGATCGAGCTGGGGCTCAAATCCAACCACCGGGTGGGGCGATTTTCGGACGCGTCCAAAAGCAAGGAATACGACGACCGCATCGAGGCCATCAACTTCTCGCTGGCGCACGACGACGGGCAGAGCAACCGCGACCTGGCCGGTTCGGACGTTATCCTGGTCGGTGTCAGCCGCAGTGGCAAGACGCCGACCTCGCTCTACCTGGCCATGCAATACGGGCTGAAGGCATCGAACTACCCCTTGATTCCGGAAGATTTCGAGCGCCGCCAGCTACCGCCCGCCCTGGTGCCGCACCGCAAGAAGATTTTCGGCCTGACGATTGCGGCCGAGCGGCTGGCGCAGATCCGCAACGAACGCCGGCCCAACTCCAAATACGCCAGCCTGGAGAACTGCCGCGACGAAATCCATGAGGCTGAAGCCATGATGCGGCGCGAAGGCATACGCTGGTTGTCGACCACCACCAAGTCGATTGAAGAGATTGCGACCACCATCCTGCAGGAAATCCGGCCGGAGCGGCTGGAATACTGAAACAAGGCGTTTTGCTCTGTTTTTAATAGCTACGCGCGCTTTAATGGCGTGGGCTACAGCCAAATTTGGTTGAAAAATCCCCAGCGGCTGGCTCCCGGAGGGCCGTCCATTCCGTTTTATGCATCAAATATGGCTCTAGCCCCCGCCAATTGTGCGCCAATAGCTCCTGATTTGATAGCATTCAGGCTCAACCCAGCACCGCCACCCCCTTGACCTGCGCATACACCGCGCTGCCCGGCCGCAGCGCCAGTGCTGCCGCCGACTTGCGTGTGATGCGCGCCAGCAGCGTGCTGCCGCCAGCCTCCAGGCTGACCATGAGCTGGCCGGGGCTGTCGTCGGCCAGGCCGGTCACCGTGGCGGCGATCACATTGAGCACACTGCTGGCCGCCTGCGGATGCAGGCTCAGGCTGACGTCGCGTGCCTGGATCCGCACCCGAACGCGCTGGCCAGGTTGCAGCGCCTGGCTGGGCAGGTTGATCTGGCCGCCGGGGAATTCAAGCTGCGCGAGTTGCCATTGCGGCTCCAGTCGCGTCACCGTGGCCGCAAGCACCGCTGCCGCCGCGTCGCCATGCGCCAGCGGCAGGTCTAGCCGGGTCATCAGCTCTCGCGTCGGGCCGGCTGCAGTCACGCGGCCCGCCTCCAGCAGCAGCAGGTGGTCGGCCAGGCGCGCCACCTCGTCCGGCGCATGACTCACATACAGAACGGGAATTTCCAGCTCGGCGTGCAGTTTTTCAAGGTAAGGCAGCACTTCGGCCTTGCGCTGCAAGTCCAGCGCGGCCAGCGGCTCGTCCATCAGCAGCAGGCACGGGCTGGTGGCCAGCGCGCGGGCGATGGCCACGCGCTGGCGCTCACCGCCCGACAGCGTGTCGGGCCGGCGACCCATCAGCGGCGCAATACCCAGCAGCTCGACCGCCTGCTCCAGCGAGACGCGGCGCTGTGCTGCGGGCACGCGGCTGCGGCCGTAGGCCAGGTTGCGCTGCACGTCCAGATGCGCAAACAGGCTGGCTTCCTGAAAGACAAAGCCCAGCGCCCGGCGATGTACCGGCACAAAGACGCCGCCAGCATCGTCCTGCCACACCTCGCCGTTGACTACCAGTTGGCCGCTGCCTGCGCGTTCCAGCCCGGCGATGCAGCGCAGCAAGCTGGTTTTGCCCGAGCCGGACACCCCAAAAATCGCCGTCACGCCGCGCCCGGGGAGAGCGAAGTCCACATCCAGCAGGAAGCCCCCCAGCCGGTGGCGGAAGGCGCCCGAGATGCCGCTCATGCGCCCTGCCCCTGGCGCCGCTTGCGGCCCGGCTGCAGCAGGGACAGCGCCAGCAGCACAACGAAGGAAAACAGCAGCAGCCCACCGGCCAGCCAGTGCGCCTGGGCATATTCCAGCGCCTCCACATGGTCGTAAATCTGAACCGACAACACCCGCGTCTGACCCGGAATGTTGCCCCCCATCATCAGCACGATGCCAAACTCCCCGACCGTGTGGGCAAAACCCATGACGGCTGCGGTCAAATAGGCGGGACGCGCCAGCGGCAACACCACGGTCAAAAAGGTATCCAGCGGCGAGGCGCGCAGGGTGGCGGCTACTTCCAGCGGACGGTCACCCATGGCCTCGAACGCGTTTTGCAGTGGCTGCACCACAAAAGGCAGCGAATAAAACACTGACCCTACGACCAGCCCGGTAAAACTGAAAGGCAACAGGCCCCAGCCCAGCGATTGCGTGAGCGCGCCAACCGGCCCCTGCGGGCCCATCAGCACCAACAGGTAAAAGCCCAGCACGACAGGCGGCAGCACCAGCGGCAACGCGACCAGCGCGCCGACCGGCCCCTTGAGCCAGGAGCGCGTGCGCGCCAGCCACCAGGCCAGCGGCGTTCCCGCCAGCAGCAGCAGCACCGTGGTCGTCGCTGCTAGTTTGGCTGTCAGCGTGATGGCCTGGAGGGCTGCTTCGTCGATCATGTCAGGGCTGAGCCTGGTAGCCATAAGCGCGGATCACCGCTTTGGCCTTGTCGGTTTTGAGAAAGTCAATGAACTGCTGCACCGCCGGGCTGTGTTTGCCTTTGACCAGCAACACAGCGTCCTGCCTGATTGGGCTGTGCAGGCCCTCCGGCACGATCCAGGCCGATCCCGATTTGATCTTGCCGCCTTCAAGCACCTGCGACAGCGCCACAAAACCAAGTTCGGCATTGCCGGTCGACACAAAGCTGAAGGCCTGACCTATGCTTTCGCCAGTGACGAGTTTGGGCTGCAGTGCCGCCATCAGGCCCAGCCGCGTCAAGGTCTCTACTGCGGCTGCCCCATAAGGTGCGATTTTGGGTGCGGCAATCGCCAGCTTGCTGAAACCGCCATTTTTCAGCACCTCGCCTTGCGCGTCCACCAGCCCAGGCCGCGCCGACCACAGCGCCAGCTTGCCGGTGGCATAGGTGAAGCGGCTGCCGCTGACGGCGGCGCCCTCCTGCTCCAGCTTTTTCGGGGTCGCGTCATCGGCGGCGAGAAAAACGTCGAAGGGCGCGCCGTTGGTGATCTGCGCATAAAACTTGCCGGTGGCGCCGAAGGCCAGCACGGCCTTGTGGCCGGTCTCTTTTTCAAAGTCTGCGGCGATGAGCTTCATGGGCGCGGTGAAGTTGGCCGCCACAGCCACATGGACATCGCCCGCCAGCACCGGGGCAGCTACCAGCAAACCCAGCAGAACATGGAAACAGCGCGAGGCAGGTGAACGCATGAAAAACTCCTGAAGGAAGAAAGAACCTAACTGGAACCAAAAAATCTTCGCTATTCTAAAATAGAATAGCGATGCCCGAGCAGCTTCGCGCCAAAATGACCCTATGAAAAAAACAGCCCCCGCCGCCCTGTCCTTCGGCAGCGCCCTCAGCCACGAGCCCGCCGACAAACGCATAGAGATCCTGCGCCTGGTCGGCGAAAGCGGCTCGATCTCGCAGGCCGCCCGTGATGCCGGTGTCAGCTACAAGGCCGCCTGGCAGGCGATTGACACGCTCACCAACCTGGCCGGTGGTGTGCTGGTGGAGCGGGCCGTCGGCGGGGCAGGCGGCGGCGGCGCCCTGCTCACCGATGCCGGACGGCAACTGCTGGCGCTCGCCAGCCGGCTGGCTGAATCGCGCCGCCAGGTGATGGCAGACGCTGCCGCACAAGCCGGCATGGTCTCGAGCATCGGCCTGCGCACCAGCATGCGCAACCAGTTCCCCTGCCACATCCACAGGCTAGAAACAAGCGGCCAGGTGGTGCGGGTGTTTCTGCAACTGCCGGGCGAGGCGCTGCTGGTCTCGCGCATCACCAAAGCCAGCGCAGAACTGCTGGGACTTCAAGTCGGCCTTGCCGTACTGGCGCTTTGCAAAGCCACGGCGGTGGTCGTGGAGCCGCATCTGGCCGGCAACGCCGCAGGCCAGCGCCTGACCGGCCGGGCCCAGCGCGTCAGCCGCGGCGCTGCCGGCGACGAAGTGTCGTTGTTGCTGGACGCCGGGCTGCAGTTGGTGGGATTTGCAGCATCAGGCAGTGGCATGCGGGCAAATACCCCGGTGAGCGCGCTGATCGACGAGTCCGCCCTGGTGATTGCGCTGGCGGCCTGACGATCACCTGCCAGCTATATTTTTGATAGCTGCTCACGCCTGCCACACAAGGGTTGGACCCTTGTTTGACTATCAGTGACGTCCTGGATCGCGTGCTGTGCGTCGCCGGGCTCGAACACATACTGGAGCCCGCGCTGCGCACCACCGCCCGCGCTGGCCACATGCGCCTGTACCCCCCAGACCTGCGCGATACAGGCCGGCGTGAGCACCTCGCTGCTCACGCCGCTGGCGAACACCCGCCGGTCCTGCAGCACCAGGCAGCGATCGCTGTAGCGCAAAGCGAGGTTGAGGTCATGCAGCACCGCCACCACACCCACGCCCTGCCCCAACGCCCAGTCGCGCACCAGTTGCAGCATGCGGTGCTGGTGCTGTAAATCGAGCGCAGCCGTCGGTTCGTCCAGCAGCAACCACCTCTGGCCGTCCATCGGCTCCCAGACCTGGGCGAGCGCGCGGGCCAGGTGCGCGCGCGCTTTTTCCCCGCCAGACAGGGTGTTCAGCGCGCGATGGGCCAGATGATCCACGGCTGTGGCCTGCATGGCCTGCCGCACGATGCCGCGCTCCTGCGGGCTGGGCCGCCGGCGGTGCGGGTAACGGCCCAGGTCGACCACCTCCTGCACGGTGAAGTCAAAGGCGACCTGCGTCTCCTGCGCCACGCAGGCCCGCGTGCGAGCCAGGCTCTCGCGTGTGTGCGCCGCGAGCGGCAGCCCTCCAAGGCGAACTAGGCCGCTTCCCGGCGCGCGCTGGCCCGTCAGCAGCGACAGCAGCGTGGACTTGCCGGCGCCGTTGGGGCCAAGGATGGCCGTCACCTGCCCGGCCATGAAGCGGGCTGAGGCGTCCTGCAGCAGGGTCTTGCCGGGCATGACCACCCTGGCGCCGATGGCTTCGAGCACGCCGTCTGAAAAATCGGCGAAGTGGCGGGCGTTCACAGGCGCCCCTTGAAATGCCGTAGCAACAACAAGAAAAACGGCACACCGACAAACGCCGTCAACACACCCAGCGGCAATTCCGCCGGGTTGACTACGGTGCGTGCAAAGGCGTCGGCCACCAGCACCAGCGCCGCACCCAGCAGCGCCGAGCCGGGCAGCACGATGCGGTGATCGGGCCCGGCCACCAAGCGCACACAATGCGGCGCGACCAGTCCGACAAAACCGATGATGCCGGTGGTCGCCGTGACCGCGCCCACCGCCAGTGCTGTCACCAGCACGGCAAAACGTTTGACCCGCTCCACCGGCACGCCCAGCAGGGCGGCCTGCGCCTCGCCCAGCGCGATCGCGTTCAAGGGTCGCGCCAACGTGAGGCCCGCACCGACCGCAACCCCCACCACCGCAGACACCAGCCCCACCGCGCTCCAGCGCGCCCCGCCCAGGCTGCCGAGCAACCAGAACTGCAGGCTGCGCAGTTGCTCATCGCTGGCCAGAAAAGTCAGGTAGCCCAAACCCGCGCCGGCCAGCGCGTTGATGGCAATGCCGGCCAGCAGCATGACCCCGACGCGTGTGGCGCCGTCTTGCTGTGACATGGCATAGACCAGCACTGTGACCAGCAGACTGCCCGCGAAGGCGGTGGCCACCAGCGTCCAGCTGCCCAATGTGCGCGGCATGTCGGGAAACCAAAGGCTGCCCAGCACAATGGTCACGCCAGCGGCCAGCGCAGCACCGCTGCTGACGCCAATCAGTCCAGGGTCGGCCAGCGGGTTGCGAAACAGGCCCTGCATCAGCGCGCCCGACATGCCCAGCGCCGCGCCTGCCGCTGCACCCAACAAGAGCCGTGGCAAGCGAATGCTCATGAAGACCAGATGCTCTGGCGTCGGCTGGGCACTGCCAGCCAGCATGTCTACCAGGACATTCCATAGCTGAAACGGGCTGATAGCGTAGGCACCGCGTGCGCTGCCAGCTATAAAACTGATAACAAGCAGCAGCACCCCGGCACCCAGCACTGCGGCGGCAGGCCAGCGCCGGTGGTCTCGGCGCAAGGCGGTCGCCGTCATGCACTGGCTTTCACGCTTGCGCGGTGTAGCTCCGCAACGGCCAAAGGAAGCCGTGGGCCAAAGCCCATGAGAAAGAGCGCATCGAGCGCCACCACCGCACGGCGCTTGTACGCAGGCGTGAGCTCCAGCCCCGGACGTTGCCAGAATTTGTCAAGCCCGCCAATGGCTTCCACGCCTTGTGTGGTGGTGACAATCACGTCTGGCGCTGCCGACACCAGCGCCTCGGGCGTCATGGCGCGGTAGCCGCTGAAGTTGCTGGAGCCTCCCGGCGTGATCAAGGCGTTTTGCAAGCCCGCAAAATTCATCATGGCGTGTGCGGCGGTTTTTTCACCCGCCACTTGCGGTGAACCAGAGTGGCTGAGGATAAACACCGCACGCGGCTTGCGCCCGCTCTTGCGCGCCACGGCAGCCATCACTTCTGCCCATTGGGTGTCCAGCTTGGCCTGCAGCGCGGTGGCCTGCGCCGTGCGAGACGTCGCCCGACCCACAGCGGCAACCTTGCGCTGCACTTCCGCCCAGCTGTGGTCGGCCTCCACCAACTCCACCTTGACACCCGCGCTGCGAACCTGGTCCATCACCACATGAGGGCCGGCCTCTGTGGTGCCAATCACCGCATCGGGCTTGAGCGGGAAGGTTTCGCCTGCGGGGGGCACCAGGCCGGTTTGCAGGTTCTCGATTTTTGCGCTGGTGTGGTCCAAGCCGTAGGTGATTTTCTGAAGGGTGTCCCCAGCCATGCGGAATGTCTTGTCCGCCTGAATGCTGGCCTGCAGGGTGCGCTCGGCGTAAGTCGTATCGCGCACGCGGTTTTGCGGCAGCGCCGTACGTCTTTCAAATGTGTAGTCGCGGGATTTTGCGTTCTGGTAGCTGAGCACGGTCTGGATGTTGTCGCTGAGCGCCGTCTCCGCTTTGTAGTTCGCGGCCCAGGTCAGGCGCTCACGCTCCATCTTTCCGGATGAGCTTGCGTTCAGCACCGCGGCAGACCACGCCGTGAGCAGCTCATAGTTGTTGGCCTTGTCGACGTGCTCAAAGGTGAAGACGTGTTTTTGCGAAGAGTTTGGGTTCAGTACAACCTTGGCCAACATCGAATGGGTCTTGTCTGACTGAGGATTGGGGACGGTGCGCTTAAAGCCGGTGCCGTTGTTGTCGCCCCGGTTCTCCAGCTCACTGCCCTTGCTGGTGGCAACGCTCAGCTGCCACGCCAACGTCTCATTGGCGCGCCCGGCGACAGTGCCGCTGATGGCGGTTTCGTTGTTGTCACCGCTGTAGCCAACGGACGCGCGCCCACCCAGGGACTTGTCGTCTCTCAGGTAATCGTCCGGCTCGTGGGTAATGAAATTGACCAGACCGGCAATACCGTCGGAGCCATACAGCGCAGAGGCCGGGCCTTTGACAATTTCAATGCGCTTGACCAGGTCGATGGACACGCTGTCACGACCAAAGGAGTTGGGGCTGAAGGCGTAACTCCGCGGGATGCGGATACCGTCCACCATCATCAACACGCGGTTGCCATCAAGCCCGCGGATATTGAAGCCGGCGTTGCCTTCGCGGCCGGTGTCCCCCTGCGCCAGCCCAAACCGCGCGGGCGCGCGGCGCACCGACACGTTGGGAATGTTTCTGACGGCGTCGCGAATGTCGCGAATCTGGCCCTGCTCAATGTCGGCGGCATTGATCACGTCAATGGTCTGCGCAATGGCGTCGGGGGACTGCTCATGGCGCGAGCCGCTGATGACAACTTCTTTCAGCACCGCCACAGGTCGGGGCGCAGAAGCAGTCGTTTGAGCCTGTGCTGCAAAACCTGCACAACAGGCGAGGCCGACAAGCACGGAAATTTCGCGCTTCGCGAAGAGTGGAAAGGGATTTGTAGCGAACATGCGAGCCCAAGTTGGAGATTGGAGGGCTTGCTGCTGCTGCGTTGGCCTGTGGGCACGCGGCTTGTTGCTGGCTCTGGGAAGCCAGCAGTATATGCGAATGGTTCGCATTTGCAACTATTTGCGAACAAAATTTGAAAGAGGCGCGACCGAGCTGAAGACGCCAAGGATGCATAGCTATAAGCCCGTATCGTTTATAGTTTTTATCTATCACAATAAAGGCATTATGAGTGATATACTATCGATTCGCTGGCCAGTTCAGCCCTTCAACAACCTAAAGAAAGCCTCCCAAATGTCCCTGATCAACACCCAAGTCCAACCTTTCAAAACCCAGGCTTTTCACAATGGCAAGTTCATTGACGTGTCCAACGAATCGCTGAAGGGCAAATGGTCGGTCCTGATCTTCATGCCGGCCGCGTTCACATTCAACTGCCCGACCGAAGTGGAAGACGCTGCCGACAACTACGCCGAATTCCAGAAAGCCGGCGCCGAGGTCTACATCGTGACCACTGACACGCATTTCTCGCACAAGGTCTGGCATGAAACCTCGCCAGCCGTCGGCAAGGCCAAGTTTCCCCTGGTGGGGGACCCAACCCACGCTTTGACCAAGGCATTCGACGTGTTCATTCCAGAAGAAGGCCTGGCACTGCGCGGCACTTTCGTGATCGACCCCGAAGGCATGATCAAAACCGCTGAGGTGCATTCCAACGAAATCGCACGCGATGTCAAGGAGACCCTGCGCAAGCTCAAAGCTGCTCAGTACACCGCAGCCCACCCCGGCCAGGTTTGCCCCGCGAAATGGAACGAAGGCGCCAAGACCATCGCCCCGTCTATTGACCTTGTTGGCAAGATCTAAAAACAGGCCAAACGCCCTGCTGCCTTGTTAACAAAGGCCCGGGCCCCGGCACATACGTGTGCCGTCCCGGGCTTTTTTGTTCCCATTTGAAATTGAAAGTGAGTCCGCCATGCTTGACGACGCCACCAAAGCCCAACTGAAAAGTTATCTCGAACGCGCTACCGCGCCCATCGAAATCGTTGCGTCACTGGACGAGAGCGAGGCCTCTGGCGAAGTGCTGTCGCTGCTGAAGGACGTGGCCGATTCGTCGCCGCTGGTCAAGCTGTCCGAAAGCCGCGACGACCCGCACCGCAAGCCCTCGTTTTCCATTAACCGCCCCGGCGAGAACCACGGCCCGCGTTTTGCTGGCCTGCCCATGGGCCATGAATTCACCTCGTTGATTCTGGCGCTGCTGCAGATTGGCGGCTACCCGCCCAAGGTGGAGCAGGCCATCCTTGAGCAGATTCGCGCGCTGGATCGCGACCTTGAGTTCGAGGTGTATGTCTCGCTGACCTGCCACAACTGCCCTGACGCCGTGCAGGCGCTGAACCTGATGGCGGTGCAGAACCCGCGCATCCGGGCCACCATGATCGAAGGCGGCACCTTCCAGGACGAAATCAAGGAACGCGAGATCATGGGCGTGCCCACGGTCTTCCTGAACGGCAGCATGTTCGGCAACGGCCGCATGAGCCTGGAAGAAATTCTGGCCAAGGTTGACACCAGCGGTGTCGAACGCGAGGCCAAAAAAATCGATGCCAAGGCCCCGTTCGATGTGCTGATCGTCGGTGGCGGCCCGGCCGGCGCGGCCGCAGCTGTGTACGCCGCACGCAAGGGCATACGCACCGGCGTAGCCTCCGAGCGCTTCGGCGGTCAGGTGCTGGACACCCTGGGCATTGAAAACTTCATCTCCATCAAGGAAACCGAAGGCCCAAAATTTGCCCACGCGCTGGAAGAACACGTGCGCAACTACGACGTGGACATCATGAACCTGCAACGCGCCAAGGCGCTGGTGACGCAAGCCGGGCCGGGCAAAGACCTGATCGAAATTCAGTTGGAAAGCGGCGCCTCGCTCAAAAGCAAGTCGGTCATCATTTCCACCGGCGCGCGCTGGCGCAACATCAACGTGCCCGGCGAGCATGAGTTCAAAAACAAGGGCGTGGCCTACTGCCCCCATTGCGACGGCCCGCTGTTCAAGGGCAAACGCGTTGCTGTCATCGGTGGTGGCAACTCGGGTGTGGAAGCGGCGATTGACCTTGCCGGCATCGTCGGCCATGTGACGCTGATCGAGTTCGACACCGCGCTACGCGCCGACGCGGTGCTGCAGCGCAAGCTCGAAAGCCTGAAAAACGTCGACGTGTTCACCAACGCACAGACCATCGAGATCACAGGCGGCCAGAAGGTCAATGGCCTGGTTTACAAAGACCGGACCAGCGGCGAGCTCAAAACCGTTGCACTCGAAGGCGTGTTTATTCAGATCGGTTTGATCCCCAACACCGACTGGCTCAAGGGCGTGGTCGAGCTGTCCAAACACGGCGAGATCGTTGTGGATGCCAGGGGCCAGACCTCGGTGCCCGGTGTGTTTGCAGCCGGTGACGCGACCACCGTGCCCTTCAAGCAGATCATCATTGCGGCCGGTGACGGCGCCAAGGCCGCACTTGGCGCGTTTGACTACCTGATTCGCAGTCCCGCTACGGCGCACTGAAGGGGCACAGGCCCTGCCCTCCAAAGCCCGCCGATGGCGGGTTTTTTTTGCGCCGGAGCCAGCCGCAATACGAACAGTTATCACACTCACACGCAAGCAGACCGCGCGCGCATGGGAATGCTTGAGTTGAGGGCTTGGTGCGGCGACAATCACCGCATTCAAACCATAAACACAAGAGGAATGCCATGAAAGGCGACGCACAAGTCATCACCCACCTGCAGGCCCAGCTCAAGAATGAGCTCACGGCCATCAACCAGTACTTCGTGCACTACCGCATGTACAAGCACTGGGGCCTGGACAAGCTGGCCAAGAAGGAATACGAGGAATCCATCGGCGAGATGAAACACGCCGACAAGCTGATGGACCGCATCTTCATGCTCGACGGCCTGCCCAATCTGCAGGACCTCGGCAAACTGATGATTGGCGAGGACGTGCCAGAGGCCCTCAACTGCGACCTGCAGTCCGAAACCGGTGCCCAGACCACCATCAAGGACGGTATAGCCCACTGCGAAAGCGTGCGTGACTATGTCTCGCGCGACCTGCTCCAGGAAATTCTCGACGACACCGAAGAGCACATCGACTTCCTGGAAACCCAGATCGAGCTGATTGGCAAAGTCGGCATCCAGAACTACCTGCAAAGTCAGATGGGTGAGTTGAGCTGAAGCTGCCGTATTTGGGTACACGGTAAAACGGGGCCTGGCCCCGTTTTTTTATGCCCGCCATTGCGGATTGCTGCTGGCGCTTCAGTCCGGCGCTGGCATCTGCCCGACCAGGCGCCGGGTGAAAAAGCCAAGAATTTCATCCCTTGCCGCCAGTGTGGGTTGCCCCGCCTCGTCGATCAGGTGGGCTGTCACCACGCTGTGGGGTGTTGTCACATGCTGCGCAAAAAAAGGCGGCACGTCCGCGTTCGCGGCCTGGTCTGGCAGTACCCGCGGCTCGAAGCGGTCACCCAGTGCCTCGGTGTAAGCCGCAAAACGCTGGGCACGGCAGAATTTGTCGCCTTCAAAACGGTAAGCCAGCACCGTGAGGTTTTCCCGGTCCAGCCGCTGCCGCACCGCCGCCACTTCTTCCGGCGAAATTTCGATGCCACCCGGGTTGTTCAGCGGCAGTGTCGGCTGGCACAGCACGGGCGCGAGCATGGCGGGCTCCAGCATCATCGAAAGTGCAAAGTTGCCGGTCCAGCACATGCCGATGGCGCCGACACCGGGGCCGCCGCATTCCTGGTGCGCCACCCTTGCCAGCGCCCTGAGCCAGAGGGTCACCGGGCTGGAGGCATCGGTGCCGTCCTTGCCGGCAAAGGCGCGGAACTCGGCGCTGATGCAGGCGCGCTGGTAGACCGCCACCCCTTCCTCTGCCCCCGGAACCGCACCATCCCGCCCGAAGAGCGAAGGCATGTAGACGGTAAAACCTGCATCGCGCACCCAGCGGGCAAACCGTGCAACGTGCGGGCTGATGCCCGGCATCTCGGTCATTACAATCACCGCCGGGCCCGGGCCGGTGTTTTTGCCCACGTACACCTTCTTCGTCACACCATCGAGAGTGATCTCGCGGGGTTCGAAGTCTTCAAGCGCATCGTCTTCCTTCATGCTGCGTCGGGTCATGCTCTGCATCTTCTGCCTTGGTCTTCTGGTGATGGGATGCATGCATTAGACGCAGCAAGCCGCTAGACTGCGAGTGTCGATTTCGATTTCGACAGTATTAGTGCGTTTTCAGCCAATGACGGATTTCACCATTCTTGTTTTGCGCGGCGCCTATGCCACCAGCGTGGCTGCGACACTGGATGTGCTGCAGGCTGCTTCGGCACTGGCGCCGCGCCTGAAGCTGCCCTGTCCGCGCTGGCGCATCGTGTCGCCATCGGGCGGTGCCGTTCTCCTGAGCAGCGGGATGCAGGTCATAACGACGCCCCTGCCCAAGCGGCATCGGCCCGACGCGGCAACCTGGATCGTGCCTGGCCTGGGTCTGGACAATGCCAATGCCATCGCGACCGGGCTGGCAGCACCGCAGGCGCAGCAAGCCATTGCGGCCCTTGCCGCCCATGCGGCTTCAGCCGGCCAAGTGGCGGCATCCTGCTCCGCGGTGTTCCTGCTGCAGGCGGCCGGCCTGCTGGACGGGCGCCGCGTCACCACCTCCTGGTGGCTGGCCGCCGAGTTGCAGCGGCTCGAGCCGCGCTGCACGGTTGACGCCGACAGGATGGTTTGCGCCGACGGCGCCGTCAGCACAGCAGGCGCTGCATTTGCGCAAACCGACCTGATGCTGCATCTGCTTCGCGTGCGTTTTGGCCCTGCCCTGGCAGATGCCGTGGGGCGCATCCTGCTGATCGACGGGAGGCAGGCCCAGTCTCCCTACGTGGTGCCGCGGATGCTCTCCAACGGGAACGAGCTGGTGGCACGGCTGGTGGCGCGCATCGAATCTGCCCTGCCGAACGCGCCCCGCGTGGAGGCTCTGGCGCAGGAATTTGCCATGTCCCAGAGGACGCTTTCGCGGCATGTGCGGGAGGCCACTGGCAAAAGCACCATGGCGCTGGTGCAAAGTGTGCGGCTCAACCGGGCCCGGATGCTGATTGAATCGAGCCGGATGAGCATCGAGCGGGTGGCCGGACAGGTGGGTTACCAAGATTCCACTGCACTGCGGCGCCTGATGCGCAAGGCGGGCACCCAGCCCAGCCGGTGCAGGCCCGCGCTCTGACACCCTGAGCCATGATGATGCCGATACCCTTCAAA
>NZ_JACDDD010000079.1 GCF_013817205.1 Polaromonas sp. | reverse complement strand
CTGCCCAACCGGGTGCTGATGGGATCGATGCATACCGGGCTGGAGGATCGCGCCGCCGACTTCCCGAAGCTGGCGGCGTATTTCGCCGAGCGCGCGGCGGGTGGCGTCGGCCTGATCGTCACCGGCGGCTTCGCGCCGAACGTCGAGGGGTGGGTCAAGCCACTCGCGGGCAAGCTGACCAACCGCTGGGAGGCGTACAAGCACCGGGTGATCACCGACGCCGTGCACGACGCGGGCGGGCGCATCGCGCTGCAGATCCTGCACGCCGGCCGCTACGGTTACAGCCCCAAGGCCGTCGCGCCCTCGCCCGTCAAGTCGCCGATCTCGCCCTTCGCGCCGCGCGAGCTCGACGACGCCGGGGTCGAGAAGCAGATCGCCGACATCGCCGAGGCCGCCGCCCGCGCCCGCGACGCCGGCTACGACGGGGTCGAGGTCATGGGCTCGGAGGGGTATCTGCTCAACCAGTTCCTCGTCACCCACACCAACCAGCGCAGCGATGACTGGGGCGGCAGCTACGCGAACCGCATGCGGCTGGCGGTCGAGATCGTGCGGCGCACGCGCGAAGCGGTCGGCCCGGACTTCATCATCATCTACCGCCTGTCCATGATCGATCTGATTCCCGACGGCAGCAGCTGGGACGAAGTGGTGTTGCTGGCCAAAGCCGTGGAAGCTGCTGGTGCGACGCTCATCAACAGCGGCATCGGCTGGCATGAGGCGCGTGTGCCGACGATTGCGACCTCGGTGCCGCGCGGCGCTTTCACCTGGGTCACCAAAAAACTGCGTGACGAGCTGCGCGCGGCCGGCCTCACGATTCCGCTGGTCACCAGCAACCGGCTCAACACGCCCGAGGTCGCCGAGCAGGTGCTGGCCGATGGCAGCGCCGACATCGTCAGCATGGCGCGGCCTTTCCTGGCTGACCCGGAATTTGTCAACAAGGCGGCGCAGGGCCGCAGCCGCGAGATCAACACCTGCATCGCCTGCAACCAGGCCTGCCTGGACCATGCCTTCCAGGCCAAAATCGCCAGCTGCCTGGTGAATCCGCGCGCTGGCCATGAGCTTGAGCTGGTGATCCGCAAAGCCCCGTCGCAAAAACGCATCGCCGTCATTGGCGCCGGGCCGGCCGGCCTGGCGGCGGCCACCACGCTGGCCGAACGCGGCCACAGCGTGGACCTGTACGACAGCGCTGAAAACATCGGTGGCCAGTTCAACCTCGCCAAACGTGTGCCGGGCAAGGAAGAGTTTGAGGAAACCCTGCGTTACTTCGGCCAGCGCATCACCGCCACCGGCGTGCGCCTGCATCTGGGCACCCGCATGGACGCCGCCGCGCTGGTCGCGCAGAAGTTCGACGAGGTGATCCTGGCCACCGGTGTCACGCCGCGCAACCCGCGCATCCCGGGCCAGGAAGACTCCAGGGTGCTGAGCTACATCGACGTGTTGCTGGGCCGCGCCACAGTCGGCCAGCGCGTGGCGCTGATAGGCGCGGGCGGCATAGGCTTCGACCTCGCTGAATTCCTGGTCACCCCGACGGGACACTCGACAGCGTTGGACCTGCCGGCCTGGCTGGCCGAATGGGGAGTGGCCGACCCGGGCGCGGTGCGCGGTGGCGTGGTGCGCCCGGCGCCCACGGCAGCGGCGCGGCAGGTCACGCTGCTGCAGCGCAAACCCGGCAAGCTCGGCAAGGGCCTGGGCAAAACCACGGGCTGGATACACCGCGCAGCGCTCAAGATGAAAAACGTGGAGATGCTCTCGGGTGTCAACTACGAACGCATAGGCGACGACGGCGCCGGCGGCCTCGGCCTGTTCATCACCTTTGGCGAAAAACGCAGCGACGGCACAGTGCTCAGCGTGGACAACATCGTGCTGTGCGCCGGCCAGGAACCGCTACGCGAACTGCTGGAGCCGCTGCGCGCGGCCGGTGTCAAAACCACGCTGATAGGCGGCGCCGATGAAGCTTCGGAACTGGACGCGAAGCGCGCGATCAATCAGGGCACGCGGGTGGCCGCGGCGGTGTGAAACGCGCAACCGCCGCGTCAGGGTGTCAGCAAACCGGCAACGTGGCGCGCAATCGCCAGTGAACTGGTGAGGCCCGGCGACTCGATGCCAAACAGGTTGACCAGCCCCAGCACGCCATGCTCGCGCGGCCCCTGGATCACAAAGTCGCTGGCCGGGGCACCAGACGGCGTGACCTTGGGGCGTATGCCGGCATAACCCGGCGCCAGCGCGCCGTCGGCCAGGCCCGGCCAGTATTTGCGCACTTCGGCGTAAAACGCGTCGCCGCGCGCAGCATCAACCAGCAGGTCATCGGGCGAATCCACCCACTGCACATCGGGGCCGAACTTGGCCTGCCCGCCCAGATCCAGCGTCAGGTGCACGCCCAGTCCGGCCAGGTGGCTGGCCGGCTCGGGCACCGGGTAAATCAGCCGGCTAAAGGGCGAGCGCCCGGACAGGGTGAAGTAGTTGCCCTTGGCGTAATAAGCGCGCGGAACGCAGGCCGGGTCCAGGCCTGCAAAGTCCGCAGCCAGTGCAGGGGCATGCAGGCCGGCAGCATTGACCACCGTGCGGGCCTGCAACTCGGTGCCGTCCTGCGCTACCAAAACAATAGCATCTTGCCCACAACTGGCATGGGCCAGCGGCGTATTCAGCACCACAGCGCCACCGGCATTCTCCACATCGCCCTGCAGCGACAGCATCAAGGCGTGGCTATCGACAATACCGGTGCTGGGCGAATACACGGCGGCGACACAGGCCAGTTGCGGCTCCATGGCCTGCGCCTCTTCGCGTGTCAGCAGCACCAGATCATGCACACCGTTAGCAGAGGCCTTGGCAATGATGGCCGGCAGTTCTGCGGCCTGCGCTTCGCTGGTGGCGACGATCAGCTTGCCGCAGCGCCGGTGCGCGATGCCGCGCTCGGCGCAGTAGGCGTAGAGCAACTGTTTGCCTTCGACACACAGGCGCGCCTTCAGCGAGCCTGAGGGGTAATAGATGCCGGCGTGGATGACCTCGCTGTTGCGCGAGCTGGTGCCGGTGCCGATGGCGTTGGCGGCCTCCAGCACCAGCACCTCCCTACCCTGCAACGCCAGCGCGCGCGCCACCGCCAGCCCCACCACACCCGCGCCTATCACCACGCAATCGACCTGTTCCATTCAGCGTTCTCCCTCGAAACCTTCAAGCACCTGCGCCGCGTTGTGGCCCAGCGCCTGCGCGGCATAACCGCCCTCGAGCACAAACACCGTGGGCAAACCCAGCGCAGCGAGGCGCTGACCCAGGCGGCGGAAATCGCCTGCCTGCAGCGAAAATTTTGAGATCGGGTCGCCCGCAAACGTGTCCAGTCCCAGCGAAACCACCAGCGCATCGCTGCGGTGCGCGGCAACACGCAGGCAAGCCTGCTCCAGCGCATCAAACCAGTCTGCCGCACTGCAACCTGCGGGCAGCGGCAGGTTCAGGTTGAAGCCCAGGCCTTCGCCCTCGCCCTCTTCGTCGGCATGGCCCAGGAAAAACGGGTACTCGGTCAGCGGGTCACCGTGCAGGCTGGCAAAAAACACGTCATTGCGCCGGTAAAAAATGCTTTGCGTGCCGTTGCCATGGTGGTAATCCACATCCAGCACGGCCACGCGGCCGGCGCCGCCATTGCGCAGCGCCTGCGCCGCAATGGCGGCGTTGTTCAGGTAGCAGTAGCCGCCCATGAAGCCGGCGCCAGCATGGTGGCCGGGCGGACGGCTGCAGCAGAAGACGGCCGGTGCACCCTCGCCTATCAGGGCCGCAGCTGAGGCCGCCGCATCGGCGCCGGCTTTCGCGGCTTCCCAGGTGCCGGCCACCAGCGGCGAGCCGTTGTCCATCGAATACAGGCCCAGGCGCGCGATGAAGTTGAGTGGAACCACGTCGCTGCGCAGGGTGCGCACCGGCCAGACAGACGGAAAGGGCTGGCGCCCGGCGTTGTCGGCGTCCAGCGCCAGCCAGTCGTCCCAAGCGTTTTCCAGAAAGGCCAGGTAAGGCGCGTCATGCACCTGCCCAAGCACTGCGCGGCTGTCGACATGCGGCTCGCGCAGCTCGTGGCCGCCCTGCAGCAGGCGCTGCTGCACAAACACGGCACGCGCCGGGGTTTCAAAACAGGGTACACGCTCGCCGCGAAAAAACTCGAACGCGGGCGCATGCAGGGCATGCCGTTCACTGAAAAGGGTGATCATCGAAAGATTATCCGCAAGCAAGCCATGCCACGCGGCGCTACAGCCTGCGCGGGTCGGTGGCCAGCAGCAACTGCACCAGCGACTGCAGGCTGGCCTTCAGTGGCGCAAAGCCGTCGGTGATTTCCAGCGTCTCTTCACTCATGTAGAGCTTGCGATTGATTTCGAGCTGGATGCTGTGCCGGTGTTGCTGCGGCGCGCTGTAGCGGCGCACCAGCTCCACGCCCTTGTACGGGTGGTTGTAGGCCACGCTGTAGCCCAGGCCCCGCAGATGCTCGCAGACCAGGCGCGACAGCGGCGCGGCGGCGGTCGTGCCGTCGCGGTCACCGACCACGAAGTCGGCATGCGCCTCGCCCGGAAAATCCGTGGCGTTGCTGGAGGCGATCGCCGGCATGGAGTGGCAGTTGATGTGGATGCTGTAGCCGTGGCGCGTGTGCGCGGCATCAATGGCCTGCGCCACGGCGGCGTGGTAGGGCTGCCAGCACTGCGCGATGCGCGCCTGCACTTCTGCGACCGACAGCTTGCGCTGGTAGATCGGCAGACCATCGTCGGTGGTGCGCCAGATCAGGCCCTTGCCAAGCCGCACCTTGCCCATCACACGCGGGTCGGTAGCCACGGCATGCGGCCAGGTTTCGTCGAACAGGCCGACGTCGACCTCGGTGGTGTCGCGGTTGGCATCCAGATAGCTGCGCGGGAAAAAAGCCTCGACCCAGCCCACCCCCAGTTCGGGGGCGAAGTCGTAGAGCTTTTCGACATGGGTGTCTTCTGCCCGGCGCAAAACCGGCAGATCGCAGGTGTAGACGAAGTCCTCGGGATAGGCGGTGCCGCTGTGTGGGGAGTCAAGCACCAGCGCGGTGGCGCCGGGCAGGTAACGAACAGGTGAGCCAACAGATAAAGTCATGGGTTTGATTGTGCCCGGGCTTGACGGACCCAGCAAAAGGCCTCTGTTAGCTACAAATAGAATAACTGCTAGCGCCCGCCAGTCATGGTCTATAGACAATAGAGCCGGGCAGACCGGTTCCAGTATCGACCTCAACTGGCGTTGAGCTTCAAGCCCGAACCGTGGACCGGTGTTTACGGTTTCCGCAGCCAAATGGTTCTTGCCCAATGCCGGCACCTGCACCTTGGTGGCGCCCGCCAGTCATGCCGACCCATCGCGCGGCAAACAACTGGAACCGGGCCTTATGGCCGATTGGCTGGACGGCCGCCTGCGCATCAACGCCGCTGTTGACGACCTGCGCAAGACCATTGTTCCGACGCCGTCACCCGCCAATCCGCTCTTCAGCGATTGAGGTTTTCCGGCAAGGTGTGAAACACGCGATGTCGGCAATCTTTGGGAACTGACGGTCGTTGCTGATCAGGCGCGCCGCACCCAACACCAGGGCGGCAGCTCCAACGACCCTGTTTCCGGAAGGAGAAAGGCACACGTCAAATATCAAACGCGAATAATTCTCATTATTAGGATACAATTTTCATTCCTGCGAGCCACGCCCTTTGGTGAAGCCAGCTTTCAATCAGCCCAGCTTTGCCATGCCCTCTTTTACCTACAAGCCAAATTGCACTCCAGCCCTTGCGCCATATGCTCAAGGAGCTATTGTTTTTATAGCGCCCACAGGCTTTGGCGACGGCGTTGCGGGTGCATGGCCCACGCCCGCTGCCGTGGACTTCTAACGCAGCATGGGCAGTACCACCCTTGTCCTGCTGCGTCTGCTGGCCGCCATCGGCGGCGGTTATGCCCTCACCGCTGCCACCGTCCCGTTGGCCGCCTTGCTGCTGGCCGCCGCAGGAATGGCCCGAAGCGAGGCCACCACCCTGGCCATGATGCTGGGTTTCATTTTTTACGCGCTGCTGCTGCTTTGGGCCTTCAGCGTGGGCAGCCTGTCGCGCTTATGGACCGTATTGGCCGGCAGCACTGCAGTTACCACTGGCGCCCTCTTGCTGCTCAACTGAAACGTCAACGGAGAGTTTTATGGGAAGCAATTTGCGCCAATCCATGAACTGGCTGCACACCTGGGCTGGCGTGGTCATTGGTGCGCTGCTGTTCGTCATCTTCTGGATGGGCACGCTCAGCGTGTTCGACCGCGAGATCGACCGCTGGATGATGCCGGCCACCCGGCTTGCGCCTACCGCCCTCCAGCAGCCATTCAGCTACGACGCGGCTGCGCGCAGCGCGCAGCCTCTGGTGCAGGGCTCGCCGCAGTGGTTTGTGCGCCCGCCCACAGAACGGGTGCCCGCAGCGGAGCTGCGCTGGCGCAACGAAGCGACCAAAACCTTCGAGCGCCGCTACCTGCACCCGCAAACCGGCGCCGTGCTGGCGCACACCGACACGCTGGCCGGCACCGGCTTCATCTTCCCCTTTCACTTCAATCTGCACATCAAGTGGAAAGACGTGGGCTACTGGCTGGTCGGCGTGGCCGGCATGGCGATGCTGCTGCTGGTGGTCAGCGGCGTGGTGATTCACCGCAAGATCTTCGTGGACTTCTTTTTGTTCCGGCCGAAAAAGCACCTGCAGCGCGCCAGCCTGGATTTGCACAACCTGACCGGCGTGCTGGGCCTGCCCTTTCACTTCATGATGGCGCTGTCGGGGCTGGTGATCTTCATGAACATCTATTTGCCCAGCGCGGTGTACGGCCCGTATGCGCAAGAGGCAAAACCCAAAGAGGCATTTTTTGCAGAGGCTTACGGCAGCTACAAACGCGCCAAAGCCGACACACCCGCAGCTACACCGCCCGCCTCGCTGGATGCCATGACTGCCATCGCGCGGCGCGAGTGGAACGGCAGCGAGCCTTCTTTCCTGCGCGTCTGGCACCCTGGCGACGCCAACAGCTACGTGGAGCTGCGCCGCAGTTATGAAGACGCGGTAACCATGAATGTGGACACGCTGGCCTTAGACGCCAGCACTGGCGCCGTTCTGAACCGCCACGTCACCGCACCGGTGATGGGCGCGCAGCGTTTCATCAGCGGCCTGCATTTCATCCAGTTCCGCCACTGGACCTTGCGCTGGTTGTACTTTGCGGCCGGGCTGGCGGGCTGCATCATGATTGCCACCGGCTTCCTGTTCTGGCTGGAGGCGCGCCGCGCCAGTCACGCCAAAAAAGGGCTGGCGGGGGTGCGCGTGGTCGAGGCGCTATCAGTGGCTTCCATGCCCGGCATCATGGCCGCAACGATGGCGTTTTTTATCGCCAACCGCTTGTTGCCGCTGGACGCGGCATGGGCCAGCTGGGACCGCGCCGCGTTGGAGATGTGGGCTTTTTACTTGGTGTGGCTTGTGATGCTGGCGCACGCAGCTTGGCGCGCCTGGCCACAAGATACACGGCGCACCAGCATGGCGTGGCGCGAGCAGACCTGGGCCCTCGCGGCGCTGGCTGCGCTCGCCGTGGCATTGAATTGGGCCACCACCGGCCATCATCTGGCGCACACGCTGGGCCAAGGCATTACCTCGGTAGCAGGCATGGACATCTTGCTGCTAGCCCTGGCGACAGGCGCCGCGCTGACAGCGCGCCATCTTGGCCGCCGCGCAGCTCAAAAAGATGCGGCGCTGACCAACAAAAAAACAGCTTCGCGGGATGTGCGTCACGCACCTGGTCCCAGCGCTCTGCCCGCATCGGGCGAACCACTTGGTCATGCGTGAGGGGTTGAGCATGGCCAGCGCCTTCGCCCTGCTGTTTCTTGGCTTTGCCCTGCTGGCCCTGAGCCAGGATCGGTACCAGGAGTGTGTATTCGGATCAAATGGGCCCATAGCCCCCGCCAGTCGGGCGCAACGCGCTACTGGATTGATAGCAATTGCCCTGGCGCTGCCACTCTGCGTGTGGGACCAGGGCGGGGGCTTTGGCAGCCTGCTGTGGGTGGTGCTGATGGGCGCCGCCGCGATGGCGGTGGCGCTGCTGCTCACCTGGCGGCCTCGCTCCCTGAGGCTGCTCGGCTTGTGGCGCATCGGCAAGACTCCAGAAGCAACTCGAGCGCCCGTACCGAATGTTCAGCGCCTGCCGACGAAAAACCCTCATCCACCATGAAGCAGCTAACTTGCAAGCTCCTCCACGCCACCACATGAAGGGCCGAGCCCAATGATTGACGACGCCAGCTCCACCTTGTCGGCGCAAGTGCCCAGCCACAGCCTGTTACTCGCGGACCTGGCGCCAGACCAGGCCACAACCATTCTTACCCTGGTTCCCGGCCAAGGCGAAGGAGACGCCGCCCTGCTGCAGCGGCTGGCCGAACTCGGCTTCATGGCCGGCGAAAGCATCTGCGTGTTGCGGCGCGGCCCGGGCGGGCGCGAACCGATTGCGGTGCAGGTCGGCGACACCGTCTTTGCGCTGCGCCGCCATGAGGCGAGCTGCATCCAGGTGAAGGTGCTGGCATGAGCCCCCTGACGAGGGGCCCCGGCCAGGCCGGGGATCGGCAGAAGGCGAATGCCAGCAGGGAGCCGACACCCCTGTCGCTGCATGATCACCGGATCAGCGGAGGCGACGCATGAACGCCCCCACCTCCCCAGTCCCCATGCCCCGCATCGCCCTGGTCGGCAACCCGAACTGCGGCAAGACCGCGCTGTTCAACCTGCTGACCGGCGCGCGGCAGAAAGTCGCCAATTACGCCGGTGTGACCGTCGAACGCAAGGAAGGCCGCACGCGCCTGCCCGACGGGCGTGAACTGGCGGTGATGGACTTGCCGGGCGCCTACAGCCTGAACCCGGCAACCGCCGACGAGACCGTCACCCACGACGTGGTGATGGGCCTGCGCGCGGGCGAGGACCGCCCCGACGGCATCATCGCGGTGGTGGACGCGACCAACCTGCGCATGAACCTGCGCCTGGTGCTGCAGTTGCGCGCGCTGGGCCGGCCCATGGTGCTGGCGCTCAACATGATGGACGTGGCGCGCGCGCGCGGGCTGCAGATCAACATCGCCCGGCTGTCGGCCGAACTCGGCATGCCGGTGATCGAAACCGTGGCGGTGCACAACCCCTGGTTTGCGGCCTGGCGCGGCAACAGCGCAGGCAGCGGACGCGACGCGCTGCTGCGGGCTGCCCAGCAGACCTTCTACAGCAACAATTTCAAGCCTTTTACGCCTCCAGCCCCCGCCACACAAGCGCGAGCAGCTATCACTTCGATAGCGACCGACGCACCCGACCTGATCGCGCTGCAGGCCCGGGTGCGCGCCATTCTGGCCGCGGCCGTGCCCAACGCAGGCCAGGTCAAGCGTTTCAACCACCGCATCGACGCGCTGGTGATGTACCCGGTGGCCGGGCTGCTGCTGCTGGCCACCGTGCTGTTTTTGATCTTTCAGGCGGTGTTTGCCTGGGCCAATATGCCGATGGACCTGATCAAGGACGGCGTCGCCTGGACCGGCAGCCTGGTCCAGGGCAACATGGCGCCCGGCCTGCTGCAAAGTCTGCTGGTCGACGGCATTGTTGCCGGGGTCGGCGGTGTGCTGGTGTTCCTGCCGCAGATCGTGATCCTGTTCTTTTTCATCCTGCTGCTGGAAGACTCGGGCTATTTGCCGCGCGCCGCCTTCCTGCTCGACAACCTCATGGGTAAGGTGGGCCTGTCGGGCCGTGCCTTCATCCCGCTGCTGTCGAGTTTCGCCTGCGCGATTCCCGGCATCATGGCGACCCGCACCATTCCTCATTGGCGCGACCGGCTGGCGACCATCATGATCGCGCCGCTGATGACCTGTTCGGCCCGGCTGCCGCTGTACGCCTTGCTGATAGGCGCTTTCATCCCGGAGCGCAAAGTCGGCTTCTTCAACCTCCAGGGCCTGACGCTGTTTGCGCTTTATGTGGCCGGCATCGCCTCGGCGATGGCCGTGGCCTGGGTGTTCAAGCGCACCTGGGCCAAAAGCAGCTACCAGCCGCTGATGCTGGAGCTGCCGCCTTACCGTGTTCCAAATCTGCGCAACCTGCTGCTGGGCCTGTGGCAGCGGGTCCAGATCTTCATGCACCGCGTCGGCACCATCATTTTTGCGCTGATGGTGGTGTTGTGGTTTCTCTCGACCTTCCCCGGCCCGCCCGACGGCGCGACCGGGCCGGCGATCCAGTACAGCTTCGCCGGCATGATAGGCAAGGCGCTGGAAGTGGTTTTTGCGCCGATCGGCTTCAACTGGCAGATCTCGATCGCGCTGGTGCCGGGCATGGCCGCGCGCGAAGTGGCGGTCGGCGCGCTGGGCACGGTGTATTCGCTGTCGGCGGCCGGTGACGATGCAGCCGTGGCCCTGACCCCGTTGATCGCACAGAGCTGGTCCATCGCCACGGCATATTCACTGCTGGCCTGGTATGTGTTTGCGCCGCAATGTATCTCGACACTGGCCGTGGTCAAGCGCGAGACCAACTCGTGGCGCTACCCGCTGCTGATGGCTGCCTATCTGTTTGCGCTAGCGTATGCCGCCTCCTTTATCACCTACCGCGCCGTGCTGGCGCTCTCCGCATGATGCCCACACCTATCGAAGCGCTGCTGGTTTACGCCGTGGTCTTGGGCTGCGCGCTCTACTGTCTGTGGGTGTTTCTGCCGGCGTCACTGAAGCGCCGCGCGGCGCACTACCTGCTGACACGCTCGCCACGTCTGGGCACTTCGCGCCACCTGCAGAAAGTGGCACGCAACCCTGGGGGCTGTGGCTCCGGTTGCGACAATTGCGGCAGCGCCAGGCCGCAGCGTGAACACAAGGTCCAGCTGTGGCGCCGGCGTTAGCCGCCCTCTCCCAGCGATGAAGATGGTTCTGCTTTTGCAGCCTGCCCGCAGGCTGTGCTGCCGCGATCAGAAATCAAATTTCGCCGCGACCTCAAACGTGCGCCCCGGCGCCAGCAGCACTTGGCTGGTGGAGCGCCCGGTGTAGCTGGCATACAGCTTGTCGGCCAGGTTGCGAACCCGAAACGTCAGTAGCGCCGGTTTCAGCCGGTAGCTAACCCAGGCATCAGCGGTGGTGTAGCCGTTGATCTGGATGGTATTGGCCGTGTCGGTATACATCTTGCCGGTGCGGTTGACGGCAGCGCCAAGCTCCATGGGCATGCTCTCCAGCTTGTAGGTGGCAAACAGATTCATCACCCGCTCAGGCACATTGGTCGGCACATTGCCCACGCGGGACACATTGCCGGCCTCGATGAGTGTGTCGAACCGAGCGCGCAGGGCTGCGACATTGCCCGCCAGCGTGAGCTGGCGTGTAGGGCGCCAGGCCGCCGACAACTCGATCCCGCGCGAGGACTGCTGGCCGTTGTTGATCGTCACGCCCGGATTCGCGGGGTCGCGCGAGAGCACGTTGCCCAGCTCGATCTGGTACAGCGCCGCCGTCCATTCGAAGCGCTGCTCCGGCAGGCTTTGCTTGAAACCGACTTCCACCTGCTTGCCGCGCGACAGCGGGAAGGCGGCGTTGGCCGAAGACAGCAGAAACAGCGAGCCGACCGGGGTCGCGGCATTGGTGTATTGGGCGTAAACCGTGGAGTCCTTGGACAGGTCATACACCGCGCCCAGCCGTACCGCGTTGCTACCGTAACTCGTGCCGAAACTCGAAAAAGTATTGGCGTTGAGGTCGCGGATCGTGCGCTTGATGTTGATGTGGTCGTGCCGTAAGCCGCCCACGAGCGTGAAGGCATCCGTCAGCTTCAGGGCATCTTCCACAAACACCGAGGCGGTTTTGGTGTCGGAGGTGACATCGGTCCGGTTGCCCGCGCCTGTGCTCAATGCTGGGTTGTAGTTGAAAACACCGACGTTGGGGTTGAACGCATTGACACGCAACACGTTGTTCGTAGAGGCAGAGCCGTTGGAAAAGCGGCGCAGGCTGTCAAAGTCGCTCTTGCTGATTTCAGCGCCTATGGTGAACCGATTGGACAGGCCACCGATTTTTCCGACGTGGCTGGCATCCAGCCGGTTGAAGATGGACTTCTGGTCGTGCGTGATGAGCGTCTGGTCACGGTTGATCAGGTTGGGTGCCACAAAAACCGCACTTTCCGAACTTAAAAATGTCCGGTCGGCCTGATTGATCGACAACTCGTTGCGCAGGGTCCATTCAGGCGTCAGCTTGGCTGTGAGCCTTGCGCGCCACCACATGGTTTCGGACGAATTGTCTTGGTCGCTGACGTTGTAGTTGAGTCCGGCCAGGCGCCGGTCAATCACCCGGCCATCGGACGTGCTGACAACGCCAGTGGGCTGGGTGGCCAGTGCGCCCGGAATCAGCGGCGTACCGTAATACACCTTGTTGTCATCACGCAGGTAGTCAAACGACAAGTCCAGCTTCAAGGCACTGCTCAGGGCTAAGGACACGCCGCTGGTGAAGTGGTCGAGCTTTTCCCGGTTGTTGGCGATCGTGCCAACTTTGGTTTCGTTGCGGCTGTAGTCGAAACGGTAGGCGCCCGACTCTCCCAATGCACCGCCCTTACCCACCGCCGTGCGGTAAGAGCCGTGGCTGCCGTAAGAGACAAGCGCTTCGGCGCCAGGGTTGGCTCGATCTGGCCGCTTGGTGATGAAGTTGATGACGCCGCCGATCGCCCCGTCGCCAAACAGCACCGACGCCGGACCTTTCAGGATTTCAATGCGGTCGTAGTTCCAGGTGTCCTGCACCCGGTTGGTAAAACCCGCGCCCGACGAACGCGTGCCGTCATAAAGATAGGTCAGAGTCGTGAAGCCACGCGTCGACAGTGTGGTGGGTGACGAAGGCGCGCCGCCGCCGCTGATGCCGGATGCGCCGCGCAAGGCTTCGGTAAAGGTGCGCGCACCACGCTCCTGAATGACGTCCTGCGACAAAATTTCGACGGAAGCCGGCGTCTCGCGCACCGTCAGGCCCAGCCGGGATGCCGTGCCGCTGGCCTCGTCGAGCTTGATGGTGCCTAAGTCGCGGCTGCCCTGCACCTGGATAGCGGGGAGTTGTTTTTCTTCCGTCGTCTGTGCGCTGACGGACTGCAGGGTCGCCAAAGCGGCCAGGGCGGCAGCCGTGCGAAGGAATGGCTTGTTCATCTGATGTTTCCTGTCAATTAAAAGTAAAAAAGAAATGGGTTGATGGGTTCTGACTCGTTCTGCGCTTGTCGGGGGCCAGCGCTCACGCCACCGTGTAGCGCCGCAAACGCCAACCGGCGATGCCCAGCAGCAGCAATGAGGGCAGGACCAGTTGCAGCAAAGACATCAAGGCCTGGCTGAGCACCAGACTGGTGGGCTCTTCTGTCCAGACAAAAGCCGGAATGCGTGCAAAGTCGGCTTCTGTCATGGCCATGCCGGCGTCAATACGGGGAAAGAAAAACTGCTTCCACGCCTGGTGGTAGTTGTTCATTTGCGCCATGAAGTGGGCGTGGCGACGCCCACCAGTGCCTGCCAGCGCGGTGAAGCCTTCATAAGCTACCGCCGCTGGCGACACCGCACTGAAACGCGCCACCAGCGCTTGCTGGCGTGCCTGCTGCGCATCAAAACGGTCCAGCTCGGGCTGAATCTGCTCGTCGGTCTGCTTCTGGATCGAATAGTTGGCCAGCGCCCGCCCGCTCATTTCGATCTTGCCGTTCTTTGGCAGCAATACCTCTGGCTCGGCCATGTAACGGTAGTCGGCGCTGAGCAGCTTGCTGTAACGGTTCATCGCCTCCATGGTCACCACGCGGGTGCGTGTGGCCAGCTCGTTGCGCGACGGGGCCGGGCTCGCCGCCGTGACGGCCAGATTGAGCAGCACCGGTGCGATGAGCACCAGCACCACCCAGCTGACGACCAGCAGCATGGCGTTGGTCGCCGACGATTTGCCAAATGCATTCACCGCCACCACCAGCGCAAACCAGAAGAGCGCGTAGGCGCCCACCAGCAACGCCCACCACAAGGTCAACCCGGACACCGGGCGCGCCACCAGCAACACCGCGACTGGCACGGCGACCGCCAAACCCAGCAGCACCGCAGCGCGCACCACCACCTTGCCGCCGATCAGCGTTCGCAGCATCAGCGGTTGCGACATCAGCAGGCGAAGCGTGCCGCTTTCGCGCTCAGCAGACAGCAGGTTGTAGCTCAGGGCAAAAATCAGCAGCGGCAGCAGATAAACAATCACAAACGCCAGGTCAAAGTGCCCGCTGAGCAGATGCCAGGGGTTTTCGATGTCGTTGTTGTGAATAAAGTGAATCTTGCTTTGGTAAGTGACCTTGAACTGGCCCGGGAACAGGTCAGTCTGACCCAGTGCCACCGGCGCCATGGCACCGCTCGGCATCAGCGCATGTTGCGCGCCATACCCACTGCCCATGCGTACCGGATCGGCCGGGTTTTGAAACGGCTTGGGCACTTCCTTGCCGGCCATGATGCGGCCCAGCTGCGCGAGCTGGTCGGCGCGTGTCTGGGCATCGCTGGCCACGATGGCTGCCTGCGCCTTATCGCGCGCTGTCGTCTGCTGCACGCCGTTAAACATGGCATAGGCAATCAGCGCCAGAAACAGCGCACCCACCAGCCAGAGGCTTCTTTCGGCCAGCAGAATCTTCAGCTCCTGCCGCATCACCAGGCCCAGACGTGGGCCTTGTTGTTGTGTGTTATTCATGGCAAGACCTTTACAAAGCGCGCTGCCGGGCGACCGCCGCCCAGGCAAAACCCAGCGCCAGCAGCAAACTTGCAATTAGCACGGCAAGGCTGGTCCAGTTGCTGCGCAGCGCCCAGCCAGCGGACGGTGGGTGATAGTGAAAGGCCGGGACTTTGGCCCAAAGATCGGGGCCCGCCTGGTACTGAAAGTGCTGATTGCCCAGCGGGTCGGCACTGGCCACCAGGTCGTCACTCATCAGGTCCTGCACCACGCGCCGATGTTGCTCGGCCGCCGTGGTGAAGTTGCGGTGATGCACAAAGTCGGTCCCCGCTAAACCCATGGACCAGGCCCGCACGGCCAGCAAGGGAAACACCAAGCCACTCCACTCCTGCAGTTTTTGCTGGCGCTCGTAGGTGTCCCACAACTTGCCGTAGTGGTGGTCATAGATGGCGTAGCTGGCCTTGTCGTCAAGCTGCAGCGCCCGCCCCCATTGGCTCAGGGGTACATCGCGGCTCCAGCGGTCTGTGGTGCCAAAAGCCTGCTGCCAGACACGGTCTGCTTCGGCCTTGAGTCCGGCGTTGAGTTCTTTCGTGAACTCCAGCTTGGTCGGGCTGGGCTGCCAGACGCGTGACAGCTCGGACAGAACGCGCGGCGCAATCACGGTGTTGGCGATCCACAGCGCCAGCAACACGGTGATGGCCACGCGCGATGTCGATGCCGCAGCCGACACCCCCAGCACCAGGAACACAAAGATGCCGAGGTACAACGCATAACCCACGGCCATGGCGCCGAAACGCATCAAGGCATCAGAAGTGGTGCCGGATTCAGCCCCCAGCCCCACGGCAATCGCCGCAGCCAGCGCGGCAGGAACCAGCAACGCCGCCAGCCCCATCGCCAACGCCATCGCCTTGCCCCACAACAACTGCAGAGGCGAAACGCCCAGGCTCAGCGTCTGGCGAAGAATGCCCTGCTCGCGTTCACCCGCAAAGGTGTTGAAGCCCAGCACGATCACCAGCAGCGGGCCCAGCACCTGCATGATCCACCCCGCCGACAAATCGCCAAAGCGTTGCAGGCCAGTGGCGTCTTGCGCCGGACGGAATTTCACCTCGCTCTGGCGATGCGCCTGCAACCAGATGGTGCCGCCGATATAGGGGTTGATGCCTGGGTCCACAATCGCGAGCGCCGCGTCGGGTTTGAAAGCATGCATGCCTTGGTGCGCCGCGTCGTGCGGATGGCGCCTGTCCTGGCTCAGCCAATCCTTGTAGTCGAGTGTTTGTGCCACTTTCTGTTCGGCGCGCACCTCCTGCTGGCGGCTGAAGCCGACCGCCAGCGCCGACAGCAGAAGCAGCAACACCACGCCGCCGGCCCAGTACAAGCGGCCGTCGCGCTGGCGCTCCAAAAAATCCTTGAGAGCAATGAGCATCACCATGTCAGTTCCCCATGTGCTGAAGATAGAGCGCCTGCAAATCGGTCTCTGCAATCTGCCGGCTGTCCAGCGTTTCCACCAGCCGACCCTTTTTCATGATGCCGATGCGGGTGGCCGTGTGTTTGGCATGAAACAGGTCGTGGGTGGTAGTCAGCACGGCCACACCGGCATCGCTGGCGCGCTTGAGCAATGCAGAAAATTCGCTTGCCGCCTGCGGGTCCAGGCCTGAGGTCGGCTCGTCCAGCAGCAGCGCCTTGGCCTGCTTGGCCAGCGCCACCGCAATCCACACCTTCTGACGCATGCCCTTGGAGTAGGCCGACACACGCTTGCCGGCGGCGGATTGATCCAGCCCGACCTCGTCAAACAGCGCCATCAAACGCTCACGAGGCAGGCGTTTGCCCAGCGCCAAGGCCGAAAAATAGTCCAGGTTTTCCAGACCCGACAACACCCCGTAGAGGTTGACCTGCTCGGGGATGTAGGCCACGTCCTGTTTGGTGGCCAGCGGATGTTTGGTCACATCCTGGCCATTGATCCGCACCTCACCCGCACTGGGCGCGATGAAATTCAGGAACAGGTTGATGGTGGTCGTCTTGCCGGCGCCGTTGGCGCCGAGCAGGGCATAAATGTCACCCGGCTGGATGTCGAGGTCGAGCCGGTCCAGCGCGGTCTGCGCGCCATAGTTTTTGGTCAGGCCGATGGCTTGAAGCATGGTGATCCTGGAAGAAGAAAGGGGAACGACAGGGGCGGCAGCAGCCACCAGCGGCGTGCGAACGAACGCAGCCTGCAGCCTGTCAGGGCCGACGCACAAAGAAGCTGGAAGGTTTAGCTGGCGAGAGGCGGCGCGCGCGCTTCAAAAGGCGCGGCCGCGGCCACCCGGTCGCAGTTGGTAGCGGCGGGTGGCGGGACGGACCGGAGCACACTGGGCAAGACCAGCAATGCCACGGCCGCCATCGGGGCACTGTGGCCCTGCTGGTCAAAAACACGGCAGCTGTTGCTGCCTTCGTCGTGGCCGGCAAACAGCGTTTCCAGCCAGTCAGACTGCTGACCATGGTCATGGTCGTGGGCGTGGGCGTGGGCGTCAACTTGAGGGGCATGACGCTGTTGTCCTTTGCTGGCAACAGCTGCTGCTTCGTGCGGCGCATGGACCAGCTGGTGCATCAAACCCAGCATCTGCGCAAAAAGCAGTGCGCCCAGCATGAGGCCCCGTAAGACCTGAGCGCCAGGCCTGCAGCGGCTGGCGCCCCCAGACCCTCTATCGCTATTATTTTGATAGCTGCCTGCGCATACGTGCCGTGGGCTGGATGCCAATCTGGCGCTAAAAAATGTCACCGCAAACCCCGATACAGCGCGCGTGCAACTCCCACACGTTTCAGGCAATGGTGGGCGGCCTTGGCTGGCGACCCGATTGCGGCATCCGCCTGTGCGCGGGTAGGGGTGGGATGAAACATCTTGCGAAATAAAAATTGCCGCCTGGTGGATACCGCAACGAAGTTGCACTAAACTCGTGATCACTTTCGCAACCAAGTTGCAATTGTATGCAGCAATTCTTTGCCGCATCAACTTTTTTTCTCTCGATGACCTTGTTCTACATCTTTGTTGCAACCCTGGCCGCAGGCTTGCTGTCCGTGCTGCTGGCCGCGACGATTGCACTGACCTGGCTGCCGCGCTTTGCTGATCGCATGGTGGCTTTTGCCGTCGGCTTGTTACTGACTTTTGCGTTTACCGACCTTTTGCCTGAGGCGATGCACCAGGGCTTCGACC
>NZ_JACDDD010000009.1 GCF_013817205.1 Polaromonas sp. | reverse complement strand
GTGCTCCTGCACCATACGGACCGCGCGTTCGCGTACTTCGGGGGAAAACTTGTTTGATTTCTTCATGGCTCCATCTTCTCAAAGGTTGGAGCCTCCTCAATTCCCGGGGCGATTCACACCGCCGCCGGCACCACCGCCGCACCCACGCCCTGCTCCACCAAAGTACACACCGCCTCAAAGCTGCCGAGGTTGGCGCGAACGCGCATGGGCTTGCCCAGTTGTGCCGCCTGCAGGCTCAGGTAAGTGTGCAGGGCGCTGGAAGCGCTGTAGCCCACCAGTTCGATGTCCAGCGCCTGTTCAAAAGCCACAGAGCGGCTGCGCGCCAGCGCATGGCCGCGCGGCAACACCAGCATCAATGGGTCTTTGCAGAAGAAGGCTGTTTGCAGCCCTGTCACATCTTCTGCGTTTGAAGCAATGCCAATGTCCGTCGCGCCTTGCCGCACCGCCTGCACCGTGAGAGGGCTGGCACTTTCTTCCACCACCACATCGATGGACGGGTGCTCGCGCAGAAAAGCCGCCAGCAGCGGCGGCAGGTGCTGCACCAGGGCCGAGGTATTGCACATGAGGTGGATTTTTCCTAAAGCGCCGCGGCCGTGCAGGGCCAGTTCGCCGCGCAGCTGTGTCATCTGCGCCAGCACCGCATGCGCATGGCGCAGCAGTGCTTCGCCCGCCGTCGTGGGCCGCACGCCGCGTGAATGGCGCAGCAGCAGCGCCACGCCGGCCTGCTCTTCCATGCCACGCAGGCGGGCGCTGGCGGCAGCCAGCGTGAGGTGCGAACGACTGGCGGCGGCCGTCATGCTGCCGGCGTCGCAGGCGTGCACAAAAAGCTGAAGGTCGGTCCAGTCGAAACGCATCAGATGTCACCGGTGGATATAGCTGAGGCTGAGCCTACCTCAAGCAAAGGCAGATAGTCAGCGCGACCGGGCGGCGCCACACTGCAGGCCCACAGGAAGGAGCACCCATGTTTGTCCCCGACATCCACGAGTTCATGCTGGTGAGTTTTGTTTTCCTCGCAGCCGGTGGTGTCAAGGGTGTGCTGGGCATGGGTTTACCGACGGTCGCCATGGGCCTGCTGGGGCTGATGATGCCGGTGGCCGAAGGCGCGGCGCTGCTGGTGTTGCCCTCGCTGGTGACCAACCTCTGGCAAATGCTGCGCGGCGCCCATTTGCGGACGCTGCTCAAACGCTTGTGGCCCATGCTGGCCGGTGTCTGCCTGGGCGTGGCGCTGGGCCACGGCTGGATGGCGACGCCTGGCGGCCACGCCCTGCTCTGGCTGGGCCTGAGCCTGGTCGCCTACGCGCTGGCGGGGCTGGCGGGCCTGCGGCTACCGGCACCCAAGCCCGGGCACGAAGCGCCCGCCTCCGGCTTGATCGGCGCGCTGACCGGGCTGCTGACGGCGGCGACTGGCGTTTTTGTGCTGCCTGCGGTGCCCTGGTTGCACGCGCTGGGTCTGAAGAAGGAGGCAATGGCGCAGGCGCTGGGCCTGTCCTTCACGGTTTCGACCCTCGCGTTGGCTGTCACGCTGGCCGGCAGCCGCCACCTTAACGCCGATTCGGCCACGCAGTCGTTGCTGATGCTCTTTCCCGCCCTGCTGGGGATGTGGCTGGGCCAGCGCCTGCGTGACGAGCTCAGTCAGGACAGCTTCCGCACCTTCTTCATGATCGGCTTGCTGCTGCTCGGTGGCTGGCTGGTGTGGCAAGGGTGGTGACTTTCAGATGCTCCTGATTTGATAGCTGTCAGCGCTTGTCCGACATGGGCTAGCGACCGATTTTTCTTACGAATCTAACGCAGCCGCTCAACCCGGTAACCCCGTGCCGCCATCAGGGCCGGCAAGCCGCCTGGGCCGACCATGTGCAGCGCACCCACACCGGCGAAGACCCGGCTGCCTGAGCGATGCATGTCATCGATGCGGGCGGCCAGCGCCGGGTTGCGGTCGTCGAGCAGGCGCTTCATGAGCACACGGTCCATGTCGGTGTTGAAACATTCGCACCACTGGGCATAGTTCTCCAGATCTGCCAGGTCAGCGCGCTCCCAAGCCAGTGTTGTGCGCAACAGCACCATTCGCAAGCGCCCCTTCTCCATGTCGTCCAGCACGTCGCGCACCATGGCTTGGGCCTCGGCATCGTCTTTGGCCAGCAGGGCCTGGAGCTGGATGGTCACCGACTCCAGCGGCACCACGGGCCGGGCCATGCTGCGGGCCAGCACCGACAGCAGGACTTCGGTTCCGTACGTGGCGTGCAGACCCTCACGCTGGCCGGCCGCCAGCATCAGCGTGTAGGCATGCATTTCGGGGGCTCCGGTTTTCAAGGCGTCCGGCTTCAGGCACTCCGCCTGCCAGCGGGCGAGCAACCGGGCCTGTAGCACCGGCGGCAAGGCGCGCGCCGGCTGGCGCGAGATGGCCGCCATCGCCTCGCCGACCGCCGGATCGAGCGGGTCCAGTTCCATGCCGATGAGGTCGGAGTCGCGCAGCGCCTGCTTGGTCAACGGTCCCGGCGCCATCCACGCGGCCCGCCCGACGTGCATGGTGCCGTACAGGTAAGAGCTGCGCTGGTCCTTGCTGATGCGCCACAAAAAGCCGCGATCCCGCGCCTGTGCAGCCGCCTGGCTGAACAACTCGGGTGTGAAGGGTTTGGCTTCGGGTGGGCAGGTGGCTGGGTCTGGCGCAGCCCAGGCGCTTGCCGCCAGCAGGACGGCGCACAAGGCCGCAAAGTGTGTGATGAAACGCATGAGCCTCCCCGGCATTTTTTAGCGAGTGTAGCCCTGCTTTGCATTCGCTTGATGGGCCGCCTGCTAGGTCAATGTCTTCCCGAGCAGCCACAACAGCGCAGCGCGCACCTCTGCCACGTCGGCGCCACCGTCGATGTCCAGTGCCGCTCGATCAAAGGCAGCAGAGAGCAGGCCTGACAGTGCCTCAATGAACGCTGACTCCGCTCCCGGCATGGCGGCTTTCAGGCCTTGACTCAGGGTTTTGTCGCGTGCTCTTCGTCTATGGCCATGATTTCCGCCATGCCCAGCACCGCAGGCCCGTCAATCAACAGCAGGCGGGTGCGGCCGGGCACGCTCATGGCCTTGAGGTAGGCATCGCTTCCGGTGATCAGGGCTTCACGCGGTTTAAGCCGCGTAAGCGTCGCAGCCACGATGTCCGCCGTGATTGCGTGGATTTCGCGCACCACGACCTGCCGGAACAGATCACGCTTGTCGATGAAGTGGTGGTACAGCGCGCCGCGAGTCGTCGCAGTAGACGCGCAGATGTCTGGCGTGGATGTTTCGCCATACCCAGCGCCGGGTCAACCTGGCCATTGTGGAAGGGCAGCATCCCACGATTCCCGAGGCAGGTCGTGGTTACGCCGCCGGGCTCGTGCTCAATTTCGAGGTGGACGACCCGGACGCAGAGTACGCACGCCTGCAAGCCGCAGGCCTTTCAATCATGCTCACACTGCGCGACGAAGCTTTCGGCCAGCGCGACTTCATCGTCACCGACCCGAACGGCGTGCTGATCGACATCATCAAGCCGATTCCACCGACTGGCGAGTTTGTAGCGCAGTACGAGGCTTCTGCCCTGCCCGTGGCCTGAGGGTTTATGCATCCGCTACAAATTTGATAGCTGCTTGCGCCCGTGTGCCGTGGGCTGGCGGCCAATTTGGCTTGATAAATCCGGCTCCACAGACAGTTGCCAGTGCGCTGGAAAGCCAGCCTTTGCATCAGGGCATTCGGGCGCGCAGTTCCTGAATCGTCCCGACGATCAGCCGAAGGCCGAAAGCGCCGATGACCGCGCCCGACAACTTGGTCAGGCGGGCCAGGTTGCGCATATAGGCCTGCTGGACGGATTTTTGCGAAAAGGCAAGCGCTAGGCTGGTGTGCCAGATGATGGAGTTGAGGTACACCACAGCGACGGCGCAGGCGACATGCAGCCAGGACGGCGACGGCGGCAAGGCAGTTGCGAACACGCTGCCATAAAACAGCGCGATTTTGGGATTGAGTGCACTGGTCATGAAACCCACCCGGAATGCCGCCGCCCGGCTCAAGGACTGCGGGGCCACGGAAGCCGTCGACGTGCCCGAACGCCAGAGGTTGCAAGCCAGATAAAGCAGGTACAACCCACCCGCTATCTGCGCGCCTTGGCGCAACACCGGCAAGGTGGAAAACACCGCGCCAATCCCCAAAACAGCCAGCGTCGCCCAGACCAGAGTCGCAGTGGTCATGCCCACCACGGCAGCAAAAGCCACGGCGCGGCTTTGAGCACCAGCGAGTTGAGCCAGCAGCACCACATTGAACCCGGGTACCAGAAGAACGGCCCAGTGGAGCAGCGCGATGGCGAAAAGCGAGGCAAACATTGGCACCAATCAGGGGCTTGCATGAATCTTCAATTTCAGCCGTGGGCCGGACAGTCGGTCCCAGCACGGCAGCACGACCCTACAGACTACACGATCACCGCACCCGCGCAGATGTCACAAACATGTGGCTCACCAAACACGCGGCGGACAGCGAAAACGGCGCTATTCCGGAGAGGACTTATCGCGCGCCAAGGCAGCGCTTCAGCACAAGAAGAGGACCTATGTTTTCCGAAAAGCACCGCGTGGGCGCCGTGAGAACTTGTTGACAGCAAGAATTTTTGATATTAAAGTGATATCACTTTTTCAGGAGACCTCCATGACCAACCCAGCTCTCGATGTACACCGCCTCGAACGCACGGAAGCTCGCTATCACTCCCTGAACGGCTATTCCATGGTCCTTGCGGCCGTAGCCCTGCTGGCCCTGGGAGGCTTCGTTCTTGTGCGGCAACTTGCGCCCGTCTATGTCGGCATACTCCTTGTGCTGGCCAGCGCGGCCCTGCTGTCAGGCCTTTACATGCTGCAACCCAACGAAGGCATCGTTCTCACCCTGTTCGGGAAATACCAGGGAACGGACCGCTCCGAAGGCTTGCGGTGGACAAACCCGTTTCAAAGCGGCCGCAAGATATCGCTGCGTGCCAGAAACCTCCATACCCCTGCCTTGAAGGTCAACGACAAGCGAGGCAACCCCGTCGAGATTGGCGCCGCAGTTGTCTGGCGGGTGCAGGACACCGCGCGCGCCGTCTTCGAGATTGACGACTACACCCGGTTCGTCAGCATCCAGGCCGAGGCAGCCATCCGCCACCTGGCAACGCAATATGCGTATGACACGGGTGAAGACCTTGACCCCGATGAAACAACGCTGCGCGCCGGTCTCGATACCGTGGCGGATGCCCTGAAGAACGAGTTGAACCATCGCTTTGTTAGCGCCGGTGTCGAGGTGCTCGACGCCAAGCTGACTCACCTGGCTTACGCGCCGGAAATTGCGCAGGTGATGCTGAGGCGGCAGCAAGCAACAGCCATCGTCAGCGCCAGGCACCAGATTGTTGCCGGTGCCGTGGGAATGGTCGAAGCCGCGCTGAAGGGTTTGTCCGAGCGCAACCTGCTGACGCTGGACGATGAACGCAAGGCTTCCATGGTGTCCAACCTGCTGGTGGTCCTGTGTTCAGACAACGACGCGCAACCCGTGATCAACACGGGAACGCTGTACACCTGAGCGTTGCATCGACCTGAGACTAGCCCGATGGCGAGCCCTGGCAAGAAGTCTTTCCCGTTGCGAATCGATCCGGCCCTCTGGGCGGAGATCGAGCGCCTGGCCGCCCAGGACTTGCGCAGCGCAAACGCCCAGGTTGAGTTTCTGCTGCGCGAGGCATTGGCGAAGCGGGGGCGCTTGCCCGTGCCGACTGCAAACACAGGGAAAAAGGAGTTGCCCAAATGAGAAGAAAATGGATGCGCGATGCCGATGCACGATCTGAGCCGCACTTCCGAAGCGGAACGCGCGGCCCAGGGATGAAACCTGGAATCAGGACAGGCCGGATTTTTTCGCTGTCACTTGCGGCTCTGTGCTTGCTGGCGCAACCCGGCCACGCAGCCGGCCCGTCAACTGCTGACACAGGCTCAGCAGGCAGCGCTCAGCCGCTGGTGGACACTCGCGCCACGGTGCGCTCCATCTTTGAAGAAGACGGCGGCCAGCGCATCTACATCCGCCTGAAACTGGTTCAGCTTCACGACAAACCTTTCACAACCTTAACCTTTCGCGTGACCGACCGTGCCCTGCTAGCCGGGTTGGCTGAAGGCAGCAGCGTGGCATTCACGGCGGCACGTTCGGCCGGCGAGAACACCATCACCTCCCTGCGCGCTGCAGCGCCCTGCGCCCGGTTTCAGCCCTGTCAGTGATCAGGTTTCAGGCGGCGTTGAAGAAAGTCCGCGCGTAGGTCGTACGGTCTGCCAGCACTTCAGGGCATACGCACACGCAGCGCCTGGATTGTCCCGACGATCAGCGCAGGCCGAAGGCTCCAGCCACGGCCGCTGACACCTTGGTCGGGGCGGGCAAAGTTGCGCAGTTAGCTGTCTGTGTCGTACTTGACGGCGTAGTTGAAAGCAATGTTGGGGAACAAGCGCACCAATGTCCTGCGCGTTTCTGCCCGCGCGAGGCGGGTGTTGTAGTGCTGTTCACGCAAGTCACCGCGACGCAAAAACCTGACACAAAATTCTGCCCTGTGAACGATGAACCAAGGAGGCTGCCAAACCCCAAGTTGCGGAAATATCCCGATGAACACAGTTTTGACGCTGGCGCTTCAACAGCGGAGCTATAAGGATTGCGAGCAATGCGTCTGACATTCAGGCTCCGGAGTCAGAGCGCGAGCCAAACCAAAACACATGCGTCAGGTCGCATGATCCCCTGAAAAGGATCAACTTTTGCTGGTCGCCGGTATCGAACCGGCTCAGCGGGGTTTGCGGGCCAAGGGTTTCGGGCTGTGCCTGGCTGAGCCGTTGTCACGCGGCGGCAAGCCGGTGTGCTGGGTCAGAATGCGGCCCTTGATGGGTACCGCAGGCTTCATGGCCACTGTCGTTGAATTCTTCTTGCGCGCACTCACGTAGCTGCCGTCCGTCATCGGCTGGAAGGTCGGGATCAAATGGTGCTTGCCGTTGCCGATCAGATCGGCGCGGCCCATGGCTTTGAGCGCCTCGCGCAGCAGCGGCCAGTTGTTGGCGTCGTGGTAGCGCAAAAAAGCCTTGTGCAGGCGGCGGCGCTTGTCGCCGCGCACGATGTCCACCGTTTCGCTGTCGCGCGTGATCTTGCGCAGCGGGTTCTTATTGGTGTGGTACATCGTGGTGGCTGTGGCCATGGGCGAGGGGTAGAAGGTCTGCACCTGATCGGCGCGAAAGCCGTTTTTCTTGAGCCAGATCGCCAGGTTCATCATGTCTTCGTCGCTGGTGCCGGGGTGTGCGGCGATGAAGTAGGGAATCAGAAACTGCTTCTTGCCGGCTTCGAGGCTGTACTTCTCGAACAGTTGCTTGAACTTGTCATAGCTGCCGATGCCGGGCTTCATCATTTTTGTCAGCGGCCCCTGCTCGGTGTGCTCTGGCGCAATCTTCAGGTAACCACCGACGTGGTGCGTGACCAGCTCTTTCACATACTCAGGCGACTGCACGGCCAGGTCGTAACGCAGGCCGGAACTGATCAGGATTTTCTTTACGCCTTTGAGCGCCCGCGCACGGCGGTACATCTTGATCAGCGGATTGTGGTCGGTGTTCAGGTTGGAGCAGATGCCGGGATAGACGCAGCTCGGCTTGCGGCAGGCGGCCTCAATCTCGGGCGTCTTGCAGCCGATGCGGTACATATTGGCAGTCGGCCCGCCGAGGTCAGAAATGGAGCCCGTGAAACCTTTGACAGTGTCGCGAATGGCTTCGATCTCGCGGATCACCGAGTCTTCAGAGCGGCTCTGGATGATGCGGCCTTCGTGCTCGGTGATGGAGCAGAAGGTGCAGCCGCCGAAACAGCCGCGCATGATGTTCACACTGAAGCGTATCATTTCCCAGGCAGGGATCTTGGTCGCGCCGTCGTGGCTGCCGTTCTCGTCCTGGTAGGCCGGGTGCGGCGCGCGCGCATAAGGCAGGTCGAAGACGTAGTCCATCTCGGCCGTGGTCAGCGGAATTGGCGGGGGCGTGATCCAGACGTCACGCGCGATCGCGCCCTCGCCGTGCGCCTGCACCAGCGCCCGCGCATTGCCAGGGTTGGTCTCCAGGTGCAATACGCGGTTCGCGTGGGCGTAAAGCACCGCGTCGCTTTTGACCTGTTCGTAGGACGGCAGGCGGATCACCGAGCGGTCGCGCGGCGGCACCTTGATCTTGCCCTGCCTGTGGGGCAAGGCTGGGTTGGGGACAAAAGTAAGCGGTTTGATCGCCGGATTGGCCTGCGGCGCTTTAGTCAAAACCGGAGAACCTGAGGATTCAGCCCGCGCCGCCACCTCGGCGGCCTCGTCCTCACGCGCACATGTAGCGCCCTGCTCTTTCGCCTGCTCGGAAATCATCAAGTAGGGATTGACATGCGCCTCAACCCGGCCCAGCGCATCGACGCTGGTCGAATCGATCTCGAACCAGCCCCCAGCCGTGTCGTCGCCGCTGCGGCGGATGAAGGCCGTGCCGCGGATGTCGGTCATGTGAGCCACCGGCTCTTTGGCAGCCAGGCGGTGCGCAATTTCGACAATCGCGCGTTCGGCATTGCCGTATAGCAGCAGGTCGCACTTGGCGTCGATCACGACGGAACGCCGCACCTTGTCAGACCAGTAGTCGTAATGTGCAATCCGGCGCAGCGAACCTTCGATGCCGCCGATGATGATGGGCACGTCCTTGTAGGCTTCGCGGCAGCGCTGGGAATAGACCAACGCGGCGCGGTCCGGCCGCTTGCCTCCGATATCACCGGGCGTGTAGGCGTCGTCGCTGCGGATTTTGCGGTCCGCCGTGTAGCGGTTGATCATCGAATCCATGTTGCCGGCGGTCACGCCGAAAAACAGGTTCGGTTTGCCCAGCACCTTGAAAGGGTCGGCACTTTGCCAGTCAGGCTGGGCAATGATGCCGACGCGAAAACCCTGGGCTTCGAGCATGCGGCCTATGACCGCCATGCCGAAGCTCGGGTGGTCCACATAGGCGTCACCGGTGATGATGATGATGTCGCAGCTGTCCCAGCCCAACAGGTCCATTTCGGCCCGGCTCATGGGCAAAAATTTCGACGTGCCAAAGCGGCTGGCCCAGTACTTTCGGTAGCTGGTCAGCGGTTTGGCGGCGCGCGCAAAAAAGGAGACGTCGATGGGGGCGTTCATGGTACTTTGGGGAAGCAGCCATTTTAAGGTTTTAAGCCGCCGCGTACGCCTGAATGGTTACTTCGGGCCCGAAAACGAACCAAATCAGGAAAAACCACCGGTTTTTTTTCCCTCTGGTTCCGCAAACGATCGGACAAAAAAGGCCCCGCACCGGGGCGGGGCCAAGGAGGAGACCGTATGCCGCTTACTTGCGAAGGATGGCGCGGGCGGTTGCCATGTCTCGGTCATAGGCGACTTTGGCTTCGCGCCGGCAGGCCGTGCGCTCGGTCGCCGCCATGGCGGCACATTCGGCAAGCCATAGCTTGTAGCCGCCCCCCGCCTCGTTGATGGCGGTGCGGTAGCGCTGCTGCGGGGTCACGTCGGCTACGGCGCCGCGCGCCAGCAGTCGCTCTTCCATAGCCGCCGGCTGCGCAAGGGCCGCGGAGGCGGAAACTGCCAGGATGGCGGATGTGAGGAAGGCAGACAGATGTGTGTTCATGGCGTCAAGTTCGGTTGGGTTGGGTTGGTTCAGACCGCCGCCTTGTTTGCGGTAGCCATTCAGGTCAATTCATCTTACGGCGGGCCTCTGGCCCGGCATGTAGGACAGTCTGCCGTCCTACGGTGGTGCTGGCCGCCTGCCGACAACCCCCACACGGGCCTCCTCCTAAAGTCGGCTTCCTCAGGCGCTGCCCGCGGCCAACTTCCGGGACCTCACAATGCGATCCACCCTTGCCCTCTTTCCCCTCCCTGCTATCCACTGCGGAGCTGCATAAACATGGCTTCCCGAGCATTGTGGAAAGGCGCCATCAGCTTCGGGCTGGTACACATTCCGGTGTCGCTGCATTCGGCGACGACCGAAAGCGGCATTGACTTTGACTGGCTGGACAAACGCAGCATGGACCCGGTCGGCTACAAACGCATCAACAAAAAAACCGGCAAGGAAATCACCAAGGAAAACATCGTCAAGGGCATTGCCTACGAAGACGGCCAGTACGTGGTGCTCTCCGCTGAAGAAATCGCCGGGGCATACCCCAAAACTACCCAGACCATAGAGATCGAGAGTTTTGTGCCAAACACGGACATTCCCTTTGTCTACCTGGAACGGCCCTATTACATCGCACCCATTAACAAAGGCAAAAAGGTCTATGCCCTGCTGCGCGACACCTTGCTGAAAACCCAGCGTGTCGGCATTGCCCGCGTGGTAATCCAGACCAAGCAGCACCTGGCCGTGCTGGTGCCGTCCGGTCCCGGCCTGATCCTCAATCTACTGCGCTGGGGCGCCGATATCCGCAGTTGGGAAGACCTGGACTTGCCGGCCGAAGGCTCCAAAGCCGCCGGTCTGAGCGACAAGGAACTCTCCATGGCCAAACAACTGGTCGATGACATGACTGGCAAGTGGCAGCCTGAGCAGTTCAGCGATTCCTTTAAGGACGACATCATGGCGCTGGTTAAACAGAAGGTGAAAGAAGGAAAGATCGAAACCGTGGAGCAGCCTGGAGAAGACGAGGAAACCGCAGGCCGATCCGGCGCCAGGATCATCGACCTCACCGAGTTGCTGCAACGCAGCCTGCGCAACAAGGGCGGGGCAGACAAACCCGGCGACAGCGCGGCCAAACCACCCGCCAAAAAGGCAGCGACCAAAACCACACCAAAACCAGTGGCCAAGGCCGCGCCGGCTCGGCGCAAAGCAGCCTGAGGCTGTGTGGCTTCACGCGCCATGGCCACAGCCGACTCCCTCGAGAGCTACCGCAGCAAGCGGGATTTCCGCCGCACGCCCGAACCAGCCGCGGGCGGTCGCAGTTCGAAAACCCTGAGGTTCGTGGTTCAGAAACATGATGCGAGCCGTCTGCACTACGACTTTCGCCTTGAGCTTGAAGGCACGCTGAAAAGTTGGGCCGTGCCCAAAGGCCCCAGCCTGGACCCCAAGGTCAAACGCATGGCGGTGCAGGTCGAGGACCACCCGATCTCTTATGCAAGCTTCGAGGGCAACATTCCGGACAAGCAATACGGCGCCGGCAATGTCATCGTCTGGGATCAGGGAAGCTGGCTGCCGGCCGGCGATGCTGCAAAAGCCATAAAAAGCGGCAAGCTCAAGTTCGAGTTGCAGGGCGAAAAACTCAAGGGGCACTGGACGCTGGTACGCATGCATGGCAAGGGCGACGAACACCAACCACCCTGGCTGCTGATCAAGGAAAAGGACGACCGGGCGCTGGCCGTTGCCGACTATGACGTGCTGGAAGCCCTGCCGAACAGCGTGTTGACCGGCCAGCCGCTGGCTCCCAGAAAACGCGCAAACGCCACAACCACGACGGCAAAAAAGCCGGCAAAAAAAACGGCAGCAAAAAGAAGCCGGCAATCACTGCCGGCGGGCGCCATCAAGGCGGCGCTGCCTCCCAGCTTGGCACCGGAGCTGGCCACACTGGTCACAGCCGTGCCTGAAGACAGCGGCGACTGGCTGTATGAAATCAAGTTCGACGGCTATCGTCTGCTGACCCGCATTGATGGCGAGTCCATCCAGTGTTTCACGCGCAACGGCCACGACTGGTCGGGCAAGCTCCAGCCCCTTGTCAAAACACTTTCGCAACTTGGCCTGAAGTCGGGCTGGCTGGATGGCGAAATCGTGGTCCATGGCCAGGACGGTGTGCCCGATTTCGGCGCGCTGCAAAACGCTTTCGACAGCGCCAGCACGGCTCAGATCGCTTATTACGTTTTTGACCTGCCGTTTTACGACGGTCATGACCTGCGCCAGCTGCCGCTGGTCCAGCGGCGTGAACTGCTGCGCGGGCTGGTCAGCGGCGCCGCCCTGGACCATCTGCGTTTTAGTGAGACCTTCGACAGCGACGGGCAGGACCTGCTCAATTCCGCCGCGAGCCTTGGCCTGGAAGGTGTGATCGGAAAACGGGCCGCATCGACCTATATCTCGGGGCGCTCCACCGACTGGATCAAAATCAAGACCCAGCTGCGCCAGGAATTTGTCATCGGTGGCTACACCGAGCCCCAAGGCTCGCGCACCGGCCTGGGCGCGCTGCTGCTGGGTGTTTACAACGAAGATGGTGAGCTCAAACACGTCGGTAATGTGGGCACCGGTTTCACCGAAAAAACCCTCAGAAACCTGTTGGCTGCGCTCAAACCGCTCAGCGCCACCCGCACAGCGTTTGTCGGTCTGCCTTCTTCCGTCAAGGGCCAATGGGTCAAGCCTGTACTGGTGGCCGAGGTGGTTTTTGCGCAATGGACTCACGCCGGCAACATCCGCCACGCGGTGTTCCAGGGCTTGCGCAGCGACAAAGCTGCGCGCAATGTTGTGCGTGAATCAGCCTTACCCGTCGAGAAAGTCATGGCCACAAAAAGACCCGCCGTCGCGAAGAAACCTGCAGCAAAAAAAAGCACGGCCGCCAAAACTGCGGCCGCATTGCCGCCAGTCAGCACCGGCAAGCTGCGTGTCACCCACCCGGAACGCATCATCGACCCCGGCACCGGCTTCACCAAGCTGGAGCTGATCGAGCACTACGCACACGTGGCGCCGCTGATCCTGCCGCACCTCAAAGCCAGGCCCGTAGCGCTGGTGCGCGCGCCTGGCGGCATCACCGGCGAGCTGTTTTTCCAGAAACACGCGGACACCACCAGCATTCCCGGCATCAAGCAGCTTGACCCCAAGTTCGACCCCGGTCATGGCCCGCTGCTGGCAATTGCGAGCCCAGAAGGCCTGCTCGCGGTGGCGCAGCTCAATGTCATGGAGTTCCACACCTGGAACGCGACCACCCGTGCTATCGGCAAGCCGGACCGCATGACCTTCGACCTCGACCCCGGCGAGGGGGTGTCATGGGCGCGAGTGCAGGAGTCGGCTCAGCTGGTGCAGGCCTTCCTCAAGCAATTGAACCTGCCCTGTTTCGTCAAAACCAGCGGCGGCAAGGGCCTGCATGTGGTGGTGCCGCTCAAGCCCTCTTACGACTGGGACACGGTAAAGACGTTTTCCCAGGCGATTGTGCAACATCTGTCCAGCGTCATCCCCGAGCGTTTTGTCGCGAAGAGCGGGCCGCGCAACCGGATCGGCAAGATCTTCCCGGACTACCTGCGCAACGGCTTTGGCGCCACCACGGTCTGCGCCTGGTCGGTGCGTGCCCGCCCGGGTATGGGCGTCTCGGTGCCCATCGCGTGGGAAGAGCTCGATGGCCTGACAAGCGCTGCCCACTGGAATGCCCGCAACATCGGCGAACGCCTGCCAATAGGCAACTCGCCATGGGAGGCGTATGAGTCATCGCGGGCCACGTTACCCGCCGCCATGAAAGCCATGGGTTTCGTGCCTGGCGGCACTGCCAGTACCAAGGCGCGCCCCCATAAGCGCTCCATGTAGGCCAGCCATCACAAGCCAATGCGTTGTCCGCCGACAGCAGCGCAGTCCCTCACTGGTTGAAAAGCGGCCCGCGGAAGCGTATCGTTCCTTGATCATCGGTGCAGTCTTGCGACCGGTGCCCATCAACGACTTTGATCATTCCTCCGGGAGTCCGTCATGAAATATATTTACCCCGCTCTGCCCGTCCTGCTTGCTGTGGTTTTCCTGACCGGTTGTCCCCAGTCGAGAACGCCAGACACGCCTCCCCTGGTGCCCCAGCCCAAAGCCGCGTTGAGCTTGGCGGGCCTTTTTTGAGCGCCAAGCTGGTCAGGCTGGTCGCAACAAAGCTGGCACTGACCCTCATGACTTGCTGCCTGGCGGCTTGCAGCGTGCTGATCAATCCGCAGACCGATACCGCGCACAGGATCGAAGTCGATGGACGGAGCTACCGGGTTGAACAGATCACCGCCAGCACCTGGACTGCCACACCGGCGGCGGTCTTGACAGGCCTCTTGCCCAAGGCCGCCAGCTTGATCCAGGCCGTTGAGAAAGCGTCGGGCTGCAAGGTAACCGACAGCAGCTTCAGCCAGCAAAGCGCGACACTGAGTGCACAGGTAATCTGCAGCCAGCAGAAAAACTAAAGCACTGAAGAAGTTCTTGCAGCAATGCGCCACCGGATCGCTCGCCGCAGGGCCTTGTCGGGACCGCCGAGGATCAAATTGTTCTAATGAAAAAAGCTGACCGAGGCCAGCTTTTTTTTGTTTTTGATCAGACAGCGATCAGGACGCGGCCCTCAGCGCATCACGCATGGCTTTGATCTGGTCATGGTTGCGTTGCGCACCCTGGGCTTGACGCTCGATCAGTGCCCGAATGCCCGAAGGTAGATCATCCTCTTTGAGCGTCTTGCGGTAGCGGGCCAATGCTGCGTCTTCACCACGCTCGCACTCTTCCAGCATGGCCAGGTCGGTGTAACCGCTGAGTGCGCCGCGCACCGAAACCCAGCCGCGATGCATGGCGCCACTGGCTGTCCCACCTTCATCGGGTTCACCGCCCAGCTGGCGGATCTGGCTGGCGAGTTCGGCGGCTGCGCCGCGGCACTCATCGGCCTGACGAAGCAGCAGGGTCTTGATGTCCTGGGCCTTCACATGTTCGGCGCACTCGGTAAATCCGTACTCACCGTCGCGACTGGATTCGAGCAAGTCATTGAGCGTATCGATCACGTCGTCGTTGTCGGCCAACTGACCGGACACACTGCTGCTGCCCGAGAGCTGGTGGTCTACACGCGTCCAGGCTGCCCGGCTGGCCGCCTCGGCTTCAGGCCACGACAGCCGTGAATTTTCCTTGCGGCTGTCCCAATACACGGACAGATCACTTTGCGCTTCGTCAAACGTACCGGTGTGGTTGGTACGGCCGTACACGCCGAGGCGGTATGCCGGGGCGTAGTCTTCATAGCTTCGGCCGCTCTGAACATAGGGCTCTTGGCTATAGTTGTCGCGCCAGTACGCCTCTTCAGCCGTCGGATTGATGGCTTCTGCCACCGCCTTGCCTCCCAGGCCACCGGCAACGGCACCCACAATCGCGCCGGCAACAGCGCCCACCGGTCCAGCGAAAGCGCCGGCAACTGCACCAGCAGCTGCGCCTCCAGCCGCAGCCCCCAGGCCGGTACCTACCGGGTGTGCACCGGGTGCGTCGGTGATCGGGTCGAGATTGAGATCCTTGTCTTTGTGGTCGAGTGCCATGTAGATGCTCCTAGGGATGAGGGTTGGGGGAATGAATGACTGTCGATTACGGCGTCTTTGACACCGGCTTTTGCGGTCAGAAATTCATCCTCAAGCTGCATCCGGCTGCCCTCGGTCAGGCAGGGGCATGGGCACCTGTAGGAGAACGCGCCGTATGCGCGGCACCTAGTTCATGGCTCAACCAGCGGCCTGACTGGGGCCAGTCACGCGCACCTCGGGTGCTGCGAAAGGGCCATTCTGGCGAGGGCGGGTGGGGTGCAATACTTCATACAAAAAACACTTCCGGCCCTTACCGGTCAAGCGATAGTAGCTATCACTTTTATAGCAATCCGTCAGGGCGTCGGTTTGACCACCAAACGCCAAAGCGAGGTGATTTCGGCCGAGCGTGCAGCATGAAGCGGGTCGCCGGGGTCTTCCGCCTTGGGGTGTATCGGCTTCACGTCCAGGCGGTGCAGCGGTTGGAGGCCGGCCGCATCGATCCAGCCCATCAGGTCGGCGCGCGACCTCAGGCCGAGGTGCTCGGCCAGGTCCGACAGAATCAGCCAGCCTTCGCCGCCCGGCGCCAGGTGTGCCTTCAGACCGTCAAGAAAACCGCGCAGCATGCGGCTGTCGGGGTCGTAGACCGCGTGTTCAATGGGCGAACTCGGTCGGGCCGGCACCCACGGCGGGTTGCAGATCACCAGTGGCGCGATGCCTCCAGGAAAAAGATCGGCCTGCACCAGCTCGACCTGCCCGCCCGGCACCAGTCTTGCCAGGTTTTCGCGCGCACAGGCGAGCGCGCGCGGGTCGGTATCGGTGGCCACCACGCGACTCACACCACGGCGCACCAGCAAGGCGGCCAGCACGCCGGTGCCGGTACCGATGTCGAAGGCCACCCCGCCGGCAGACAACGCGGGCGGCAAAGGCGCCTGCGCCAGCAACTCCATGTAGTCGCCGCGTACCGGCGCAAATACGCCGTAATGCGGGTAGATCCGTTCTCCGCCCAGGGACGCGATGGCCACACCCTTCTTTCGCCATTCGTGTGCGCCTATCAGGCCCTGCAGCTCGCGCAGCGGCGCGACGTAGTTGCCCTGACTGGCATCGCCGGCGCCAAAAACCGCGCTGCAGGCCTGCACCACATCGGGCGCACGGCGCAGCCCGATGTGGTGCGCTCCGTCAAACTCGATCAGCAGCATCGCGAGGGTACGTGCGCGTTGTGACTGCGCCTGGCGATAGAGATTGAAGACATCGACCGGCGATGGCATCGGCGCATCGGCCCTCGCCCTCTTGGTCTTGCGAGGCTTGTCGATGCGTCGGGCCAGCGCCTGCAGCAGCAGGCGTGCATTCTGGAAGTCGCCACGCCACAACATGCCGGTGCCTTCGCTGGCCAGGCGGAAGGCCGCATCGGCGCTGAGCGTGTCATCGACAAGCACCACGCGCCTGGGCGGCGGGGCACCGCTTTCAGAACGCCAGCGCGCAGATCGCGCCTCGCTGGCTTCGGTCCAGCCAATGGTGGCGGGCCCACTCACGCGGCAACTTTCAGGGCAGAACCGGAGATGCCTGGCAGGGGCAGGCATAAAGCAGGAGACAACATGAGGGGAACCGGGTCGGTGAACAGAGCGCCATTATCGGGGGCGACTGCGCCGCCGGTTGGCGCCCAGCGCGGCTCACTGTCAGCGGCTGTCCCCGACGCCGTCCTTGCTGCCACCGCCCAGGGGCGCCAGGTCAGACGAATAGGTCCGGTTGCCAATCGACAGCTCGCTGCTTTTTTGCCAGGCGCACTCGAATGCTGCCAGTTCCTGGGTGGTGGCGCGTACCACCTTAAAGCGGTAACTGGCACTGAGAATCCCGCGGCTCTCCATGGTGCTTTTTACCGAGTCGAACAGCATCTCCCGCCGGAATGCCATGCGTTCGTCAAGGTTCATCTTGACTGGTCCGGTTTCGGGACCGGCAACGCTTTCGCGAGCACCACCGTAGGAGGAGGAAAAAAGGTTTTGAAAGAATGACATGGCAGTATCCAAAACGTGTGGGTGAGGCCTTCCAACCTCTTGACAAAACGTCATTCGAGTTATGTCAGTGCGGTCAGTGCGGTCGGTGCGCACGGAGTCACCAGCACGTCATCGTATTCCTTCCATTACAGTTTGTCACGTTTTGATGCATCGCAATTTGAACGTCAATGTGATGAATTTCTGCTCTCCCAACCAGCGTTAGTCCCATACGCACATCAGACGGACACCTTTGGAACTTTTCGCAAGGAGCTGCCTTGCCGCGCAGCAGTAGGCCGCCTCCCACAGTCGTCAAAGCTGGTAACCGATAGCCAAGGACCCGGGTCATGTCCATACTTACCCTACAACTTTTGGAGGAAGCCATGTCTTTCGCGCTTTACATGATCGGGTTTGTTATTTTTCTGGGCGGCGTCATCTGGGCCGCCGTCGTAGCGGGTGTGCCGCACCTGTATATCGGCATTGGCGCGCTGATTTTTCTGGGCGTAGGCATTTTCAGCGCCGTGAGCCGAACCCGCAGCAAAGATCCCTCCTGATGGGTGAAATGGAGCCTGCAATGCAGGTTTCAGTTCAGAACAAAGCCCCCGGCATTACAGGCTGCGGGGCTTTTTTCATGCCGCATCGGACTACCTGACACCCAGCCCCATCGCGCGCGAAATCACTTCCTTCATGATTTCGTTGGTGCCGCCGTAAATCCGTTGCACCCGGGCATCGGCATAAGCTCGCGTGATCGGGTATTCCCACATGTAGCCGTAACCGCCAAACAGCTGCACACATTCGTCCATGACTTTGCACTGCAGGTCGGTGGTCCAGTACTTGGCCATGCTGGCTGTAGCTGTGTCGAGTTTGTCCGCTGCGATGAGCTTGGTGCATTTGTCAACAAAAACCCGCGCCACCTGAACCTGCGTCTGCAGCTCAGCCAGGGTGTAACGCGTGTTCTGGTAGCTAGCCACGGGCTGGCCAAACACCTTGCGCTCCTTCACATAGTCCACCGTCCAGTCGATGGCCGCCTGCGCCGAGGCGACCGCCGTGATGGCGATCTGTAGCCGCTCCCAGGGCAGTTGCTCCATCAGGCAGATGAAGCCACGGTTTTCATGCGCTTCGCCGCCCAGCAGGTTGGCCGCCGGAACGCTGACGTCGGAGAAAAAGAGTTCCGACGTGTCCTGCGCTTTGAGACCGAGTTTTTTCAGGCGCTTGCCCACCGAGAAGCCAGGCATGCCGCGCTCGACCAGCAGCAAGCTGGTGCCCTTGGCGCCCGCCGCCGGATTGGTTTTGGCCACCACCACCACCAGGTCGGCATGCCAGCCATTGGTGATGAAGGTCTTGCTGCCGTTGAGCAGGTAACTGCCGTCGGCCTGTTTGATCGCCGTGGCCTTCACCCCCTGCAAATCCGAACCGGCAGCGGGTTCGCTCATCGCAATCGCGCCGACCATTTCACCGCTGGCGAGTTTGGGCAGGTACTTGAGCTTTTGTGCTTCGGTGCCGTAGTGCAGGATGTAGGGCGCAACAATTTCGCTGTGCAGGCCGTAGCCAATGCCGCTGTAGCCGCCCCGCGCCAACTCCTCCATCTGCACCACAGAGTACAGCTTGTCGGCGCCCGCTCCACCATAGGCTTGCGGCATGGTCATGCACAAGAAGCCGTTTTCACCGGCCTTGTTCCAGACTGCTCGGTCCACGTAGCCCTGTTCCTCCCACTGTTCATGAAACGGCGCGACCTCCTTGTCGCAAAACTTGCGAAAGGCGTCACGGAAGGCCTCGTGGTCGCTGGAAAAAAGGGTGCGGTCGATCATGGGTCACCTGTCACGTTGGAGGCCGGAGCCATATTTATGAAAAGCAGTTGCTTGGTGAAATGAATATACTCGTTCCTGCACTCTCTTTTACAGCAGGAGCCTTCCATGACCGAAGCATTCATTTACGACGCCATCCGCACGCCGCGCGGCAAGGGAAAAAAAGACGGCAGCCTGCACGAGGTCAAGCCTGTCAACCTGCTGGCCGGCGTGCTGACCGAACTGCAGCGGCGCAACGGCTTCGACACAGCACAGGTCGATGACGTGGTAATGGGCGTGGTGTCGCCCATCGGCGAGCAGGGTTCGGTGATTGCCAAAGTTGCCGCGCTCAAGGCGGGTTGGGACTTTCGCGCTTCAGGCGTGCAGGTCAACCGGTTTTGCGCCTCCGGCCTGGAGGCCGTCAACATGGCCGCGCAAAAGGTGCGTTCGGGTTGGGAGGACCTGGTGGTGGCGGGCGGCGTTGAAAGCATGAGCCGCGTGCCCATCGGCTCAGACGGCGGCGCGTGGGCGCAGGACCCGGAAACCAACAGCGCCACTGCCTTTGTGCCGCAGGGCATAGGCGCCGACCTGATCGCCACCATCGAGGGCTTCAGCCGCGCAGATGTGGACGCATTCGCCATGGAAAGCCAGAAACGCGCGGCCAAGGCGCGTGAAGCGGGTTATTTCGACGACTCGGTGGTACCGGTAAAGGACTTTCTCGACCAGATCATTCTGGCTCAGGACGAATTCATCAAGCCGCACACCACGCTGGAGGGACTGGCCTCGCTCCGGCCGGCTTTTGAACAAATGGGAGGCATGGGGTTTGATCAGGTCGCCCTGACCCGTTACCCACACGTCGAACGTATTCACCACGTACACCACGCTGGCAACTCCTCGGGCATCGTCGATGGCGCAGCAGCTGTTCTGGTCGGTTCGGAGGCTGCGGGTAAAAACCACGGCCTGACGCCGCGAGCCCGCATCGTCGCGGTGGCATTAAGTGGTGCCGACCCGACCATCATGCTGACCGGCCCCATGCCGGCAGCGCGCAAGGCACTGGCCAAGGCCGGCCTCACGATCGACCAGATCGACCTGTTCGAGGTCAACGAGGCTTTTGCGGCTGTCGTCATGCGTTTCATGAAGGAGATGAAGGTGCCGCATGACAGGGTCAATGTCAACGGCGGCGCCATCGCCATGGGCCATCCGCTGGGTGCGACCGGCGCCATGATTCTCGGCACCCTGATCGACGAGCTTCACCGGCGCAAGCTGCGTTACGGCCTAGCCACGCTCTGTGTCGGCGGCGGAATGGGCATTGCAACGATTGTGGAAAGAGTGTGATGAAAACCATCAAGTACGAACTGAGCGATGGCATCGCCACCCTGACCTTCGATGAGGAAGGCTCGCCGGTCAACACCATGTGCGCGCAGTGGCAAACCGACCTGACCGAAGTCACCGCGCAGGTGGTCAAAGATCGGGAATCCATTCGCGGCATCATCCTGACCTCGAGCAAAAGCACATTCTTTGCAGGAGCCGATTTGAAGGCAACGATGCGCCTGAAGGCGTCCGACGCTGCGGGGGTTTTCCGCGAAATCGAGCAGACCAAGAAGAACTTCCGCACCCTCGAAACCCTGGGCAGGCCAGTGGTCAGCTGTCTCAACGGCACTGCGCTGGGTGGCGGGTGGGAGGTGGCGCTGGTTGGCCACTACCGTATTGCCGTCGATGACAACAAAATCCAGTTCGGCCTGCCCGAAATCACGCTGGGTCTGATTCCGGGCGCCAGCGGCATCACCAAGATGACGCGCCTGCTGGGCCTGATGGGCGCGCAGCCCTTCATTCTGGAGAGCAAGCTGTTCAATCCGCGTGAGGCGCTGGAGCTGGGACTGGTGCAAGAACTGGTGCCGAACGCCGGCGCGCTGCGCCCTGCAGCGCTGGCCTGGATAGCGACGCATGATGGGGCCGCCGCACCCGCGCATCACCCTTGGGACGACAAAAACTACAAGATGCCTGGTGGCACGCCTGCCAACCCGCAAATCGCCGGCATGCTCGCCGTAGCGCCGGCGGTTCTCAAGCAGAAAACGCGCGGCCTCTACCCCGCCCCCGAATACGCGCTGGCCGCCATGGTCGAAGGTGCGCAGGTCGACTTCGACACGGCGCTGCGCATCGAGTCGCGTTACCTGGCCCGGCTGATCGTGAGCTCCGTGGCCAAGAACATGATTAACACCTTCTTCTTCAACATGAACGCGATCAAGTCGGGCCGCTCGCGTCCGAAAGATGTCCCGCGTTACAAGCCGCAGAAAGTCGGCCTGTTAGGCGCCGGCATGATGGGTGCGGGCATTGCTTACGCCCAGGCCAGCCGCGGTATCAGCACCGTGCTCAGAGACGTGAGCCAGGACAAGGCCGATACCGGCAAGGCCTACAGCGCCAAACTGACGCAGGCACGCGTGGACAAGGGCCGCATGAGCCCAACTGAGCAGGACGCCCTGCTCGCCCGTATCCAGGCCACCGACCAGGTGGCAGACTTGGCCGGTTGCGACCTGATCATCGAAGCCGTGTTCGAGCGCCGGGACCTGAAAGCCAAAGTCACGCAGGAAGCCGAGCCCCTGCTCGCACCTGGCGGCTTTTTTGCATCGAACACGTCTACCCTGCCGATCAGCGGGCTGGCCACGGCAAGTGCACACCCGGACAATTTCATCGGCATCCACTTCTTCAGCCCGGTCGACAAAATGAAACTGGTGGAGATCATCCGAGGCAAGCAGACCAAGGACGAAACCGTGACGCGGGCCTTTGACTATGTCCAGGCGCTTGGCAAGATCCCCATTGTGGTCAACGACTCGCGTGGCTTTTATACCAGCCGCACCTTCGGCACTTTTGTGATGGAAGGTGCAGCCATGCTGGGCGAAGGCATACCTGCTGCTGTGATAGAAAACGCCGGCGTCCAGTGCGGCATGCCTGTCGGCCCGCTCGCCGTGCTGGACGAAACCGCCCTGTCGTTGAGCGTGCACGTGCTGGACCAGACCCGCGCTGACTATGTGGCCGATAACAAAACCTATATCGCCACGCCGGGCGAACTGATCGTAGAGCGCATGGTCAAGGAGTTCAACCGCAACGGCCGTGTCGCCGGTGCCGGCTTCTACGATTACCCCGAAGAAAAAGGCGCGAATAAATCGCTGTGGCCCGAGCTCAAACTCCTGTTCGAAAAATCGAACCTGAATTGGGATATCAACGACATCAAGGATCGTCTGCTGTACCGGCAGGCGGTGGAAACCGCGCGCTGCCTCAGTGAAAACGTGTTGACCAGCGTGCACGACGCCAACATCGGATCCATCTTTGGCATCGGCTTTCCCGCCTGGACTGGCGGGGCGATGCAGTTCATCTATGGCATGGGGATCGAGGCATTTGAGGAGCGGGCCGCGCAACTGGCTGCGAAATTTGGCTCCGGCTTCCTATTGACCGACGAAGTCAAGGCGGCCATTCGCAAGCACCAGCCGGTTTACTGAGCAGCGAGGCTTGCGAGCAGGCCGGCTTTCTGCACCTTGCCCAGAGCAGTTTTGGGCAAGGCCTCGCAGAACACAATGCGTTTGGGATGTTTGAAACGACCCAGGCGGCCGTCAAACAATTGCAGCACTTGGGCCGCGTCAAGTTCGGCCCCGGGCTTGCGCACCACAACCGCCACCACCACCTCGCCCCAGCGTGCGTCGGGCTGGCCGACCACAGCGGCCTCCAGGATCTCCGGGCAATCAGCCAGCAGGTTTTCAATCTCGGCCGGGTAGACGTTTTCCCCACCGGAGATGATCATGTCTTTCGAGCGCCCCACCACTTCGTAAAAGCCGGCGGCATCACAGCGCCCCAGGTCGCCGGTGTGAAACCAGCCTTCGGCAAATGCCGGGTTGTCCGCGTCGGCCCAATACGCAGCCATGACATTGGGCCCACGCACCCATATTTCGCCGACCTCACCCGGGGTCACGGTTTCGCCCAGCGTGTTGACCAGTTTCACATCCACATGCAAGCCAGCCTTGCCCGTCGCACCCACGTGTTGCATCGCATCCGCACGGCGCAGGTAGATCGAGACTGGGCCGGTTTCGGTCGCGCCATAAACCTGGCCAAGCGGCACACCACGCACATGCATGGCCGCAATCATCGACGAGGGAATCGTGGAAGAGCCCGCAGCCAGAAACCGCAGGGAAGACAGATCGGTCGACGCAAAATCGATATGATCCAGCACCGCGCGCAAGGTGGCGGGCACCATCAGCGACAGCGTGGGCCGCCGCCTGGCCACATCGGCTAGCCAGGCCGCCGCGTCAAAACGGGCACGGAGGGTCACGGTGGCACCGGCATGCAGGGCCGGCAGGGTCTGGATGCACAGGCCGCCAACATGAAACAGGGGCAACACGCTCAGCACATGGTCGTCCTGCCCGAGTTCATGCGCATGGGCGGAAATCACGCAGTTCCAGATCAGGCCCGATTGCGTGTGCAAGGCGCCTTTGGGCCGACCGGTGGTGCCCGAGGTATGCACCAGCAGCACCGGCGAGGTGTACCCGCCCGCGAGAACGCCGGTGTGGGCAGTGCCGCCGCCGTCCGCGGCCAGCCCGGCGGCAGGCAGCAGCCGATAGCCCGGGACCACGGTCAGCGCGGCCGCCGCGCTATCGTGTGCGCTGTCGCTGATCACCAGACGCACCCCCGCATGGCCAAGAATCGCCGCGTGTTCGGGCGCGGCCAGCCTGTGGTTGAGCGGCAGCAAAATCGCACCGAGGCGAGAAAGCGCAAACAGCAGAACCAGCATGACCGGGTCATTGAAGCCCAGCCAGGCCACCCGGTCGCCCGGCTGCACACCGACCGCCAGCAACACCCTCGTCGCGCTCTCAATGCGCCGCCACAAGGCGGGATAAGTGATGTCTTGCCCTTCCGCATGAATCGCCACCTGCCGCGGCGAGAACTGCGCGTGCCGCTTTATGATCTGCGCGAGGTTCATTCCGACCCCGGCCTACAGCACGGCCTGTTCGTCCTGTTCACCCGGCTCGTACAGGCATTCGCGGCCCAACCGGTCGATGCAAAGTTCGGCGGTCCACGGCAACATCAGCGAGCCGCAGCGGGAATCGCGGTACATGCGTTCCAGCGGCAGCGTCTTGAGCATGGACTGGCCGCCGCAGGTACGCACCGCGAGTCGGCAGATTTCATTGGCGTTTTCCATGATGGTGTAATGCGCCGCGTACAGCCCAAGACGGATTTCCTTGGAGGGGTCAACCCGGGCCGCACGGGCATTCTGCAAAAAGATCGCACGCGTCTGCTCGAGCCGCACCTTCATTTCCGCCACCGCGATCTGTTTGGTCGGGTACATGCGGCGCTTCACCGGCGGTGTACCCGGCACCTCACCGCGCAGGTACTGCACGGTGAAGTCATAGGCGGCCTGGGCGATGCCCATATAGGTCGGCGACAAGGTGGCAAACATGTGCGGCCAGCGCAACGCAGCCTGGGCATACACCCCCTCGGGAATCAGGCGCTCGATCTCGGGCACAAACACATCCTTGAAGATCAGCGTGCGCGAGACCGTGCCGCGCATGCCTAGCGGGTCCCAGTCGCCGGTGACGCTGACGCCTTCCAGGTTTTTGTCCACTGCGAGGTAAAGCGAATCACGCTGGGTAGCGCCCGGCTTGTCCAGCGTGCACAGAATGCCGTAGTAGTCGGCCGCGCCGGCCAGCGAGGCAAAAATCTTCTTCCCGTTGACGAGGTAGCCGCCCTCCACTTTTTTGGCGAGCGTACCGAAAGGAGCTTTGCCCGCAGCTGCCGCGCCGCCTTCGGAAAAAGGCTGTGAATACACCTTGCCCTCACCCACCACGCGCTGATAGTGGATCTTGCGGTGCGCCTCGTGGTTGGCGCGCTGCTCCGGCGTCATGTCGAGGTCGTCGGCGATGAAGCCGGTCCACATGGTCGAGCTCACGTGCATGTTCAGCGTCAGGGCAGTCGCGCCACAATGGCGGCCGATTTCTGCCGCCGTCATCACGTAGGTCGCAAAGTCAGCGCCCCACCCGCCATGCGCTTGCGGAACGCAAATGCCGAGCAATCCGGCCTCGCGCAGGTCGGCATAGTTGTCAAAGGGGAACACCGCGTCGCGGTCGATCTGCTGCGCGCGCGGAGCGAATTTCTCGCGCCCCAGGCGGGAGGCAATCGCCAGCAGCTCGGTTTGTTGGGGCGTGAGTTCGCTGTAGTCGCCAGCGATCGAAGGCGGAGTGTAACGTCCGGCCGATGGTGAAGAAACAGGCAAGGCAGACATGGCAGGGTCCTCGGTTCAGGTCGGAAAGTGGTGCTTCAGGAAATCCAGCACCGCGCTGTTGAACAGCACGGGGCGCTCGATGTTGGAGATATGGCCCACGCCGGGAAGGCATGCGTATTGCGCGCCGGGGATGCGGTTGGCCATTTTTTCCACGACCGCCGGCGGTGCATTGAGGTCCAGTTCACCGGCCAGGCACAGGGTGGGCACGGCAATGTCGCCGAGCGCAGCCAGCCGGTTGAAGGAAACAATGGCCGAGAGCGCAGCCCGGTAGCTGTCTGCGGGCACGCGGCTCATCAAGCTGGTGGCCTCGGCGAGTCGCGACGGACCCGCACCGGGGGCAAACATGGCCGGCACGATTTTTTCGGCCAGTCCGTCCATGCCCAGGCCTTGATCCAGCGGGGAAAAGCGGCTTTGCAGGAACTGCTGCTGCCAAGCGCCATCCGGCTTGCCGAAGGCCGGTGACGTGCTGTAGAGCACCAGTCCGTGCACCAGTGAGGGATGTAACGCGGCCAGTTCCTGCGCAATCATGCCGCCCATGCTGTGGCCCAGCAGCACATTGCGTTTGGCGCCGATATGGGCCATCAATGTTCTCAGCGCATCGGCCAGCAGCGCGTTGGTACACGGCAAAATCGCCCGGGAGTCGCCATAACCCGGCATATCCCAGGCGACCGTTTTGTAATCCGCTGCCGCCAATACCGGCTGGTTGTGCACCCAGGCCGCTTTGCCACCACCCACACCGTGCAGCAAAAAAATGGCGGTATCACCGTCGCCTTGCTCAAAATATGCGGGCAAGCTCATGGCTCAGGCCAACTCACCGACAAGACTTCCTGCGTCCACCACCACCTGGCCATCGAGCGTCACGGTGCAGCCTCGCAACGGCAGGTCGAAATGCCCCAATGTGTGGCGGCCGGCGACTTCGTTGGCGCCGGTTGAATACAGGAAGTTGCCTGCAAAGGCACGCAGCTCTGTGCCGTTGAAATCCTTCTTGTCGTACATGGTCATGGCATCCCAGCGCGCCTTCGGGTTCATGCCCCAGCCCACGTGCGACACCGCGTAGGCTTCGCGGTCGCCCCACGCCGCCCAGTAGCTGCGCATCAACTCGGCGTCGACGTGTTGCCCGGCGATGTCGGTCACAAAATCGTCTTTTATCGTCAGCACGACCGGCTGCTCGAGGTAACGCTTGAAGGTCAGGTTGACGTCGCCTGGGGCCAGCACCAGGGTCCCGTTAACGCTGCCTCTGGCCGGAAAAGCCAGGCACAGGCCACCCGGCCAGTGCGAAATCGTGCCGGGTCGGGCGGTGTAGCCCCAGCCGCCGCCGGCCTGCGCGCCGGCCAGCGAAACGCGCAGGTCTGTGCCTGCGCTGGAAGTCACGTGCATGGCCTTGGCATTCCTGAGCAGCTTGATGCCGGCCTTGACCTTGGGCTCGAGTGTCGGATCGGGCACGCAGCGCTCGAGGATTTCAGGATGTTCGTTGGACACCATCAACACCCGGGCACCGCCCTGCAGGATGGCAGGCAGTTCAGCCGCATGCAGCAGACCCTCCACCGTCAGGTCCGCTACAAACGTGCAGGCAGCCAGCGCCTGAACCACCGGCGCGAGCTGCCCGATGGCGTCCGATGCGCCGGTGGAACGCACCGGCACCGGAGCGGCCAGCCGGGGGGTGGGTAGCATCAAGTGAAAGGCCCGCGCGCCCAGGCGTGCTAGCGCCAATTCGGCGAGTTGCACATTGACCGGCCGCGATTGCGTCTCCGACAGGATGGCGGCCGTGTCGCCGCGCTTCACGTCGCAAAGCGCAAAGGTATCGGCAAAACAGTCTATCCAGCGGGCTTCGATGCGTTCCTGCAGCATGCAATTCCTTGTTAAAGGCGTGAACCGAGGGCGAAATAGCCGCCCGCATGAAAGAGCAGCGGCGTCGCTTCCGACGAAGTGAACCGCTCGACCTCAGCAATAAACAGGCAATGGTCCCCCGCCACCTGCCGCGACAGGATGCGGCATTCAAACCAGGCAGCGGCGCCGTGCAACAAAGGCTGGCCCCAGACGTTTTCAGCATGCGCCACGCCTTCAAACTTGTCGGCCACCGGCAGGGCAAACCTGCGCGAGACTTCGACTTGCGCCTCGGCCAGCACGTTGACGACAAACCGTTCCGCAGCTTCAAACACCGGCAGGCTGGGCGAGCTGCAACGCAGCGACCAGAGGATCATTGGCGGCTCCAGGGACAAGGCCGAAAAAGAATTGACGGTGAGGCCGACCAAAGCGCCGTCCGCAGCGCGTGTGGTCACCACTGTGATGCCGGTGGCGAACTGGCCCAGCGCCGTACGCAGCGCCCGGCTGTCCAGTGGCGGGGCAATCTGCGGGATGGCTTGCAAGGCAGCATTCATCTGCCGATAATATATGAATATTCATGTAAATCACAAGCACCTCAACTCCATCGAAGGCCTGCCTTGAGCCGAAAACCCGCACCGGACTGCCCCGCTCCACCCGGCAAGTTCATTGACGACTACCTCTCTTACCTGCTGGCGCGCGCCAGCCACACCGTGTACCGGGAATTTCACGCCCAGGTGCAGGCGACCGGCCTGGGTTCGCTCGAATGGCGCCTGCTGGCCACACTGTCAGACGGTGACGGCCTGACCATTGGCGAGCTGGCGCGCGAGATCCTGGCCCAGCAACCGACCCTGACCAAGCTTGTCCAGCGCATGGAAAAAGCCGGCTGGGTTCGGCGCGGCGCCGATCCGGCCGACGCCCGGCGCACCCTAGTTTTTGAGACGCAACGGGGGCGCGATACCGTGGCTGCACTGCTGGCACAAGCCAAGGTGCACGAAAACACCCTGCTCCAGGGCTTCAGCCAGCGCGACGTCATGGCGTTGAAAAAAATTCTGCGCACCCTGATCAGCCGCGGTGTCGCGGGCGCAGGCCATCCATCAATTACTTGACTTAGTCAAACAATTTTAGGATGATGGCAGCGATGCAAGCCGCCACCTTTCCTCCCGTGCCCGCCGCCCACGTGAAGGCCGTGCGCGGGTTCAACCGCTTCTACACGCAGCGTATTGGCGTGCTGGCCCCTTACCTTGGCAGCGAGTTTTCATTGACCGAGGTGCGCGTGCTTTACGAACTGGCCCACCGCGACCAGCCGACGGCCAGCGAACTCGGTCGCGATCTGGCGCTGGACGCCGGCTATCTGAGTCGCATCCTGCGCCGGTTTGAAAACAAGGGTTGGATGGTTCGCTCGGCCTCACCTGCCGATGCCCGGCAAAGCCTGCTGCGCCTGACTGAGGCCGGCTACCATGTGTTTGCGCCGCTGCAGCAACGCTCGCGCGACGAGGCCGCAGCCCTGCTCGCGCCCCTGAGCGCGCCCGCGCAGCAGGCGCTGACCGATGCGCTGGCCACGGTGCAGCGCCTGCTCAATCCGGCGCCAGCCCGAACGACCTCTGGCGTGGTGCTGCGCGATCCGCAACCCGGCGACATGAGCTGGGTGGTGCAACAACACGGCGAAATTTACGCGCGCGAGTACGGCTGGCACAGCGAGTTCGAAGCGTTGGTGGCAGACATCGTGGCCAGCTACCTGCGCAAGCATCAGCCGGCCTGGGAACGCTGCTGGATCGCGGAGCTGGACGGGCAGCGCGTGGGATCGGTGTTCGTCGTGCGCAAGTCGCCGACCGTGGCCCAGTTGCGCATGCTGCTCCTGACGGCGCAGGCGCGCGGCCGGGGACTGGGCGGACTATTGACCGACGAGTGCATCGCCTTTGCGCGCAGCAAGGGCTACAAGAAGATGGTGCTCTGGACCAACAGCTGCTTGGGCAGCGCCCGCGACATCTACGCACGGCGCGGCTTCAAACTTGTCAAAAGCGACCCCTATACCGGCTTCGGCAAGGACCTGATCGGCGAGACCTGGGAGCTCAAGCTGTGAACGGCAAGCAACGCTCTGCCTATTCTGGTTGCGGAATCATTGAGCCTTCCAGCCCTTGATTGGCGGGCGCAAGCAGCTACTATTTTTATAGCGTTTCCGCGTATCCGGCGTGCCGTCCAGACAGCGCCGGCGCGGCGATAATCCACCCATGACCGCCGCGCCCACCGACGAAGACGAACCCCGTCCGCAACCCCAATCCCTGACTGACCTGTTTGTCTCCTTCACCCTGCTGGCGCTGCAGGGCTTCGGCGGCGTGCTGGCCGTGGTGCAGCGCGAGCTGGTCGAGAAAAAACGCTGGATGACGCGCGAGGAGTTTGTCGAGGAATGGGCCGTGGCGCAGATCATGCCCGGCCCCAATGTGGTCAACCTTTCGCTGATGATTGGTCACCGCTATTTCGGCCTGCGCGGCGCCATGGCCGCGCTTGCTGGCATGCTGACCGTCCCCTTGCTGGTGGTGCTGATGCTGGCGCTGGTATATGCGCAGTTCGCCGGACATCCGGGGGTGGCGGGGGCGCTGCGCGGCATGGGTGCGGTGGCCGCCGGCCTGATTGCTGCTACCGGGCTCAAGCTGATGGGGGCACTGAAAAGCCACCCGCTCGGCCTGCCGCTGTGCACTGCGCTGGCCTTGTTGTGCTTTACCGGCATCGCGCTGCTGCGCCTGCCCCTCCTCTACGTGCTGCTGGGCCTTGGGGTCGCCGCCTGCACCCTGACCTACCAAAAACTGGACCGATAAAGGCCGGACCGATGGACATCACTTTGCAATGGAGCGACTGGCTGGCGCTGTTCGGTCACTTCATGATTTTGTCGCTGCTGTCGGTGGGCGGCGCCATCACCACCGCGCCAGACATGCACCGTTACCTCGTGGACGATCACCACTGGCTGAGCGCCTCTCAGTTCAACGCCTCGGTCGCGATCGCGCAGGCCGCGCCAGGACCCAATGTGTTGTTTGTGGCACTGATGGGCTGGCACGTAGGCCTGAACGCTGGCGGCCCGATGGTGGGCCTGGTCGGCGTGCTGGTCACCATGCTGGGCATCATGCTGCCCAGCACCACCCTCACCTACCTGGCCGCCAGTTGGGGCCACCGCAACCGCAACCTGCGCTGGGTGCGAGCATTCAAGCAAGGCATGGCACCCATCGTGATCGCCTTGTTGATCGCCACCGGCTGGATTCTGGCTGGTGCCAGCGTCCACAGCCTCAGCGACTGGCGCGTGCCCCTGCTGGCGGCTGTCACGGCAGCCATCGTCTGGCGCACCCGCTTGCACCTGCTGTGGCTGCTGGGCGCGGGCGCACTGCTCGGATGGTTTGGCTTGGTTTAACCAGCCGAGTTAGCCTGTCCGGCATCGCACTGACAGCAGGGTAAAACATGACGCCTCCATCCTGAACATGCAGATACACATAGATACAATGGTTTTAGCCTCACTCCCACAAGAATCCGGAATGTCTGAACCTGCTGAAAAAGCCATCGAATCGACCATCCCGCTTTTTGATGTGATGATCAATGTGCCGCCGGGCGCCCGGCTTGCTGAAATCGAGCGGCTGGCGCGTGATGTCGCGGGCATTGCGCCCGACCGGATCGAGCGCCTGATGCAGGTGCTTCAGGGGTCGCCCCAGGCAAAAATTGGATCGGGCGTCACCCGTGAAAAGGCCGACCTGGCCAAGCAACAGTTCACCAAGGCCGGGCTGCTGGTGACCGTCACCCCGCTGCTGACAATTCAGACGGCATTGGCAGGCAGTTATGACGGCACCTTTGCCTGCCCTGCCTGCAATACACGTGTGGTGTTGCCCGAAAACCGACAGTGCCCGGCTTGCGGTATTTTTGTGGACAAGGTCACCGACGAATTCCTGCTCAGGCGCAAGCTGCTGGAGCAGGAGCGCGGCAAGATCGAATTCGCCCAGGCCAAATCGGCGAAAGAAAGCGACAAGCGTGCACGCGAACTCATGGAAGCGTCGGTGCGTGCAAAAGTTCGCGAAGAGCTCGAAAAGGAATATGGCATCAAGCGGGAAAAACCGGGCCTGTTCCCGGGGTCGGCGCGCCTGTTCAAGGCCGTCGGACTGCTGGGCCTGGTGGCGCTGGCATTCATGGGTGGCCGGGGCTTCTCGACAGAGGGGCTTCCCTTCATAGGCACCAGCGCCAAAGCCAAGGACGGAGCCCCGGCCGCCATGACCGCTCAAAGCCTGGATAAAGCCACACAGGGCGGTGAGGCCGCAGGCGGGGCCGGAGGTGGCGCAGGCGCGGATGCAACTGCCACTGCGAACGCAACCGGGGACCCCGACGTTGATGATCCCATGATGCAGGCCATAGGCGGCAAACGCGTTGGCGCCAAGGGATTAACGCTCGAACAGGCCGTCGCTGCCGCCAATGTGCTGGGCAAATCCGTCGGCAACACCACGGCTGAACGGGCACTTGCAGGCGGGGCCACGGGCGGCAAGGCAGCCGGCGCGCCTGGAGGCGGCGCAGGCGGCATGGACAGCAAAATCGATTCGGCAGCAGGTGCTTCCGGCACTGCCACCCAGGGTTCGGCCGCTGGCCCGACAGGCGGCGCCTCGACCGACGCCACCCCTACGGTGTCCAAACAGACCAAACTCGTGCTGACGGCCGAATTTGCCCGCACCTTGGCCGAGTTGGGACAGTCAGCACGCGCCCGGGGCGTGCTGAAGGCGGCCATGGCCTCGGTCGATCCGGTGGCCGAGCCTGCGGCAGCGGCCGCCCTGCGAAGTGCCGAGACAAGATCCATGGCCTGGGCGATCCAGCGCCGGGAAGCCGGTGCGCCAGGCAAAGCTGTCGAAGACCTGAAAACAAAAATACTCGCGGTGGCTGACCCTGCCGAACGCACCCAATTGTTGGGACAAACGGCCGTTATCCTGAGCCGCGGCGGCCAGTTGCCGCCGGAGGTGCCGCGCGCCTTCCTGTCGCTTGCGGCCGAATCTCTGAAGTCGGTAACCGGCGTCGGCCAGCCCAATGCAGTGCTGGGTGATCTGGCGGTCTCCATGGCGGAAGTTTTTTCCAATGAAACCGCCGCGCGGGCACGGGCGGGCATGTGGTCTAAAGCACAGGCCAGCGCGGCGCAGATCGAAGACCTGATCAAGCAAGCGGCAGATCCCTGGGCGCAACTGCGCCTTTACGCGGTGGATCACCAAGTCCAGCTTCAGCTGGGACAGGCCGACAAGGCCCTGCAACGTCTTGACGCCGCGCTGACGCAAGCCGGCAAGAACGGCAATCTGGCGGAACGGGCGACCTGGCTGCGCAGCATTGCACAACTCGGCGACGCCGCAGCCCAGGAGCAAATGGATGCCATGACGACCAGCCTGCAGTCGCAGCTCGAAAGCAAGTCGGGGCTCGAAAAAGCGCAGGCACTGACCCAACTCGCCCTGCTGTACGCCAACGGCGGCCTGCCGGCCCGTGCCGAGCGTTACCGGAAAATGGCGCAGGCCACGTCCGGCCTGAGCCCCGCGGAAAGCACCGCCATCGCGACGGACCTGATCGTGCGCAGCGACCTGGCCATGGCCCGCGTGTTACAGGGGCTTGGACGTTATGCTGAAGCCGAATCACTGCTTCAGCGGGTGGGCGGCTACCTGTTCTAAGCAACATGAACGCGCCCACCCCACCTCAGCTCGTCCATTTCGCCGACGTTTCCGTGCAGGTCGGCCAGGCGCAGGAAGTCGGCCAGACCATGCGAGGCCGGCGCCGGCTGATTCCCATCCTTGGCGGCGAAGCCACCGGCCATGGCTGGACCGCGCGCGTGCTGGCGGGTGGCGCCGACTTCCAGCTGCTGGTGAGCGACCGGCTCGCCGAGCTCGATGCGCGCTACCTGATGGAGACCGACGGTGGCGACATGATTTACGTGCGCAATCGCGCTGTCCGTTCCGGCCCGGCGGCGCTGATGGCCAAGCTGGTACGCGGCGAGCCGGTCGATCCGGCGCAAATCTACTTTCGCTGCTCGCCCAGTTTTGAAACGGCGTCGCCGGCCCTGGCCTGGATCACCGAACGCATGTTTGCCGGCAGCGGCGTCCGCCACCCCGACCGCGTGGTGATGCAGTTTTACGAGCTCGCCTGAGCCCAACCGCATGGCCGCCCGGTCGGCATCGCGCCCAGGACCCAGTTGGTCCGCGCAGACCTTGCGCTACCGTGACTGAGTGCCGCGCAGGCCTTCAGACTGTCCGCTGGCGCAAGGCCTCGTACAGACACACGCCGCTGGCCACCGAGACGTTCAGGCTCTCGACCGCGCCGCGCATGGGAATGCTGACCAGTTCATCACAGGTCTTGCGCGTGAGCTGGCGCATGCCCTCGCCTTCGGCACCCAGCACCAAGGCCACCGGCCCGGTCAACTTGACGTCGTAAATCGTTCGGGGCGCATCGTCACTGGTGCCAATGCACCAGATGTTGCGCTCCTTGAGCTCGCCCAGGGTTCGCGCCAGATTCGTCACCATGAAGTAAGGCATGGTTTCGGCAGCGCCGCTGGCCACCTTGGCAACCGTGGCGTTGATACCTGCCGCATGGTCCTTGGGTGCAATCACCGCATGGGCCCCGGCGCCATCAGCCACACGCAGGCAGGCGCCCAGGTTGTGCGGATCGGTCACGCCGTCGAGCACCAGCAGTAGGGGCGGCTGGTCCGACGCCGCTTCCAGCTGCTCGAGCAGTTCGTCCAGCGATTTCACCTGCGCCAGCGGGTCAACCCGCGCGACCACGCCCTGGTGGCCGTGGCTGCCGCACATCTTGGCCAGGCGCAGCCCGTCGGACTCAATCAGGCGCACGCCCGCCTCCCGGGCGCGGTCCATGAACTGGCGCATGCGTGCGTCACGGCGCGAGGCGTCGAAAAACACCTCAAAAACGGATTGGGGCGCGGTTTTGAGGCGCACCCCAACGGCATGAAAGCCAAACAGAACTTTGGGAGAGGAGGACATGGAAGGATTATCATTGCTGCCCCCGACCTGACAGCAGGAGGCAGGCTCGGGACAGACGGCACAGACGGAAGTCTAGAATGGTAACAAAAGGCTTACAAGGGTGCTCGCATGGGACTGCGGCTCAAATTCAATCTGGTGCTGATCACGGTGTTCCTGGCCGGCTTTGCGGCCACGGGCTTGATCTCGCGACAACTGCTTCAGGACAACGCACGTGAAGAGGTGCTGCGCAATGCCCGCTTGATGATGGACACAGCGCTGGCTGTTCGCAGCTACACCGTGGAACAGGTCAAGCCACACCTGGACAAACAGCTCGAGGCAGTTTTCCTGCCGCAAACCGTGCCGGCCTACGCCGCCACCGAAACCCTGAACCACATCCAGAAAAAATATCGCGACTTCGGCTACAGGGAAGCCACGCTCAACCCGACCAACCCCCGCCACCGCGCCACCGACTGGGAAGCCGACATCGTCCACCAGTTCAGGCAAAACAGTGAATCCAAGGAACTGGTGTCCGAGCGCAGCGGCGGCACTGGCCGCATCCTCTACATCGCCAAGCCGATCCAGATCACCAATGCCGCATGCCTGCAATGCCACAGCGTGCCGGCCGCAGCACCCGCCAGCATGATCAAAATCTACGGCGCGGCCAACGGCTTTGGCTGGAAGCACAATGAGATCGTCGGCGCCCAGGTGGTGACCGTGCCCATGGACATTCCCATCCAGAATGCCGACCGCGCCCTCAAAACCTTCATGGCCTCGCTGGCCGGTGTGTTCGGCGTCGTCTTCATCGTACTGAACCTGATGCTGAGCTGGCTGATCGTGCGGCCTATCCGTAACATGTCACAGGCGGCTGACAAGATCAGCAACGGCGACTTCGATGTACCCGAATTTTCCGATGCCGGCCGTGATGAGGTCTCGGTGCTCGGCAGCTCCTTCAACCGAATGCGCCGCAGCCTTGAAAAAGCCATGCAGATGATAGAGCGCGACGGGAACTGATGGTGGCAGAACCATGACACCCGGGCCGGTGGCCCCCCGCAGCCCTCCGAACGCACCCGGCGTGGATGAGGCCGCCCTGCCCGCCGGGCACAAGGTGTTCGAATACCGCATTGAAAAAACTCTCGGTGGCGGTGGCTTTGGCATCACCTACCTGGCGCGCGACATCAATCTGGAACTACCGGTCGCGCTCAAGGAATACTTTCCCGGCGAGCTCACGGTCAGGGCGGCCGACCACACCGTGCATGTGCGCGCGCCGGACGCCGAGCAGCAGTTCAATTGGGGGCTGGAGCGTTTTCTCGACGAGGCTCGCGCGCTGGCCTCGTTTCGCCACCCCAACATTGCGCGCGTGCTGCGCTACTTCCGCGACAACGGCACCGCCTATATCGTCATGGAGTACGAGTCGGGCGACCCGCTCAAACGCTGGCTGGCGCGCCAGCCGCCACTGGACCAGGCAGCGCTGCTCAAGGTGATTTACCCGCTGCTCGATGGACTGGAAGCCGTGCACAAGCTGGACTTTCTGCACCGCGACATCAAGCCCGACAACATCTACATCCGCGCCGACGGCACGCCGGTGCTGCTCGACTTTGGCGCCGCACGCCGCACCACCGGTGGGCGCGACCTAACCAACATCGTGAGCCCGGGGTTTGCACCCTTCGAGCAGTACCACAGCAAGGGCCACCAGGGCCCCTGGAGCGACATCTACTCGCTGGGCGCGGTGATGTACTGGATGGTCACCGGCGAAAAACCCTTGGAGTCGGCTGCGCGCGTGCAGGACGACAGCCTGCTGGCGGCGCAGGCGATCGGCAATGCAGCCGTCTTTGGCCCGGGCTTGTTGCGCGCTATCGACTGGGCCATGGCTCCCGACGAAAAACGCCGGCCTCAGTGTGTGGCCGAGTTGCGCGCCGCGCTGCTGGCGGCCGAGCGCGCAGCCACCGGCCTGTCGGCGGCTGGCGTGTCACCGCCCGGCGACACCCGGCCCGGTCCTGCCAGCGACGTGCTGGCCTTTGCCGCCAGCGCCCAGGCCACGCCAGGAGGCAGCGCCGAGCACGGGCGCAAGAATGTGCTGGGCACCGTGATGTCCCTGAACCTGGTGGCTTACTCACGGCACCCGGTCGCCCAGCAGGCGACGCTCAAGCAGCGCTTCAACGAACTCCTCGACAAGGCACTCATGGGGGTGCCCCAGGCATCGCGCATCGTGATCGACACCAGTGACGGGGCCGCCACCTGCTTCCTGGGCGACCCGGAGGAAGCGCTGCAGTCGGCGCTGCTGCTGCGCAGCCTCTTGTTGCAGAAATACGGGCAAATGGTGTCGGTGCGTATCGGTGTGCATCTGGGACCGATACGCCTCGTGTTCGACGTCAACCAGCAGGCCAATGTGCTCGGCGACGGCATCAATGTGGCTCAGCGCATCACGGACTTTGCCCAGCCCAACCAGATTGTGGTGTCGCGTGCCTATTACGATGTGATTTCGCGCATCACCGACAACGCCAACGGCTTGTTCAGCCCCATGGGACCACATCTGGACAAACACCTGCGCTCGCACGAAATTTATGCCGTCATGGAGCCGCAAGCGCGACCGGCGCAGGCCAATGCCCACAACAGTGAATTTGCCAACACCGCCTCTTATGCCACGCTCTCCTCGCTGACGCCGGAGGTGTTGGTCGATATTGAGTCGGAACTGGCGCACAGCATCGGGCCTCTGGCCAAGGTGCTGGTCAAAAAGGCGCTGCCACGCAGCGTCGGTGCCCAGGGCCTGCGCAAGCTGCTGGCAGTGTCGATCCCGGACCCGAAGGCGCGCGAGGCGTTCCTCCACCCGAAAGGCCAGAAAACCCAGCCCGTGGGCATGCCGGCATTCGGCGGGCGGCCTGACGCATCAAACCGCTCGCATCCGGACCTGAGTCACCCCGTCAGCCCATCGCACAGTGGAACCATCAGCGGTAGCATCAGCGGGCGCTCCGCGCCCCTGTCTTCGCCCTGGTTTAGCGCAGCGCAACTGACGCATCTGGAACGCGCGCTAAGCCAGGTGATCGGCCCGCTGGCAAAAATGCTGCTCAAAAAGCACATCGCCCGGCACACCTCACTGGCGGCGTTGCGCGAGGCGCTGGCCGGCGAAATCGACCATGCGGCCGAGCGCGAAAAATTTCTGGCCGCTACCCAAAAATTGCCCTGATGCTCCTTTTTTGATAGCCGCTTGCGCCCGTCAGACATGGGCTGACGGCTATTTTTATGCCCCAACGCGGCTGGCAGGGCTCAATGGAAATCCCGGCTGGACGTGCCCAGCCGCCCGAGCAGCGGCGTCAAATCCTCCAGCCGCTGCGCCACCAGGTTGCGCACCGCGCCGTAACCCGGCTCGGTTCCGCTTTCCTCGCTGCGCTGCCAGACGCCAAACACCGCCAGCAGACGCGCGTGCAGCAGCTCGGCGCGCTGGCTTTCACGTAATGATTTCCAGACGATGACGTTGACCGGTCCAGTTTCGTCTTCCAGCGTCACAAAAATCGTGCCGTTGGCGGTTTGCGGCTGCTGGCGCACGGTGACAATGCCGCAGCCAGCCACCTGGCGGCCATTGGGCAAGGCGTTGAGTTCACTGGCACTGAGCAGGCCGCGCCTGGCCAGCCCCTGCCGCAGCAGGGCCAGCGGGTGGCGCCGCAGGGTGAGACCCGTGGCCTTGTAGTCAAACAGGATGTTTTCGCCTTCGGGGGTGTCGGCCAGCAGCAAGGGTGCCTCGTGGATGGGCACGGCCTTAAGCAGGCCGGGCGCGGACTTGATCGCTGCCGCCTCCCAGACCTGCTGGCGCCGGTGGCCGGCCAGCGGCAGCAAGGCATCGGCAGCGGCCAGCGCGTTGATCTCCAAGGTGCCAAGTTTCGCGCGCGACACCAGGTCTTCGGTGGAAGTGAACAGTGCTTGCGCGCGAGCTTCTTCAATGCGCCCGGCAGCGGCTTCAGACAAGCCCGCCACCAGGCACAGACCCAGGCGAACGGCGGGCTGGTTTGCCGCGATGGCAGGATAAGCCGGCGGGGGAAGATTTTCAGAAGGCTCCAGCGTGCAGTCCCATTCGCTGTGCATCACGTCGACAGCCCGCACCTCGACGCCGTGCCGGCGCGCGTCCTGCACCAGTTGTGAGGGTGCATAAAAACCCATGGGCTGCGAGTTGAGCAAAGCCGCCAGGAAACAGGCGGGCTCATGGCACTTGAGCCAGCAACTCACATAGACCAGCTTGGCAAAACTGGCGGCATGGCTTTCAGGAAAGCCGTAGTCGCCAAAGCCCAGGATCTGGCTGAAAATGCGCTCGGCAAACTCGGGCGTGTAGCCGTTTTTCACCATGGCGTTGATCAGGCGGCCACGGAAACGGTCCACCCCGCCCTTGCGCTTCCAGGCGGCCATGGCGCGGCGCAATTCATCGGCCTCGCCGGGCGTAAAGTCGGCCGCGATCATGGCGACCTGCATCACCTGTTCCTGAAAAATAGGAATGCCCAGGGTGCGCTCCAGCGCGGGGTTGAGCGCCGGGTAGTCGGCCACCACCTTGCCGCCGCCGCGTTCGATCTCGCGCGCCTTCAGGTAGGGGTGCACCATGCCGCCCTGGATGGGACCGGGCCGCACGATGGCGACTTCGACCACCAGGTCGTAATAACAGCGCGGCTGCAGGCGAGGCAGCATGGACATCTGGGCGCGGCTCTCGATCTGGAACACACCCACGGTGTCGGCCGCGCAGATCATGTCGTAGGTCTCCTCATCCTCCAGCGGCAGCTTGTGCATTTCCAGGTCGCTGCCACGGCTACGGTTCACCAGGTCCAGGCAGCGCCGGATGGCCGAGAGCATGCCCAGCGCCAGCACATCGACCTTCATCAGGCCCATGGCTTCGAGGTCGTCCTTGTCCCACTGGATGATGCGGCGGTCCACCATCGAAGCCGGCTGCACCGGCACCAGCCGCGTGAGTTTTCCCTGGGTCAGCACAAAGCCGCCGACATGCTGGCTCAGGTGGCGCGGGAAGGCCGGGCGCGCCTTCTCGCGCTTTTTGCGCTTTTGGCCGTCGTCGGCGTCGGCGACCTCGTCTTCGGCTTGGGGGTACACCGCCATCAGCAGGCGTGCGAGTTCCAGCCACTGCAGCACTGGGCCGATGTTGTCCTGCGCCTCGGCCTCCCGGATTTTTTCTTCCAGCACGCGGCTGCCGTCGAACCAGAAATGTTCTTTGGCGTACAGCTCCACAATGTCGGGATCAATACCCAAGGCCTTGCCCACATCGCGTACCGCGCTGCGTGAACGGTAGCTGATAACGGTGGCGGCAATCGCGGCGCGGTCGTGGCCGTATTTGCCGTAGATGTACTGGATCACCTCCTCGCGCCGCTGATGCTCGAAGTCCACATCAATGTCCGGCGGTTCGCTGCGTTCGCGGCTGATGAAACGCTCGAACAGCAGATTGCTTTGCGAGGGGTCGATGGCGGTGACCTCCAGGCAATAACAAACCGCCGAATTGGCGGCGGAACCGCGCCCCTGGCAAAGAATCGCCTGGCTGCGCGCAAAACGCACGATGTCATGCACCGTGATGAAGTACATCTCGTAGCCCAGCTCCTCAATCAGGGCCAGCTCCTTGCCCACCTGCCGCCGTATCCTGGGCGGAATGCCCTGCGGATAACGCCTGTGCGCGCCTTGCCAGGCCAGCCGCCGCAGGCAGTGCGCAGGGGTTTCGGCGCGCGGCACGATGTCGTCTGCCGGGTAACGGTAGAGCGTGCGGATTTCATCAAGATTGAAGTGGCAGCGGCCAGCGACCACCCCCGTGGCGCGCAGCAGGTCGCGCGGGTAGACCTCGGCCAGCCGCATGCGCTGGCGCAAATGCGCCTCGGCGTTGGCCTGCAGTTCAAAGCCGCATTCATGCACCGTGCAGCCCAGGCGGATTGCGGTCAGCACATCGTGCAGCGGCTTGCGCGAACGCACATGCATCAGCACCTGGCCGGCCGCCACCAGCGCGATGCCACTGCGCCGGGCCACCTCGCGCAGCTGGGCCAGCCGCAAGGCGTCGTCCAGACCCTGCAGCAGTTCGACCGCCAGCCAGGCATGTGCACCAAAATTGTTGTTAGCCCAGGTGGCATAAGCGCAGAGTGCTTCGGTATCGATAGCATCGGGCAGGGGTGACAGCATGACTTCGCAATCGGTGAGCACTGAAAATTCGGTTTCACCCAGGACCACGCGGTAGCTGCCTTTTTCAGTCCCGTCACCGAGCTGCCGCGCGGTGGTGATGAACTCGCACAGGTTGCCCCAGCCGGCCGCATTGTGCGGCAGCACCACCAGGCGGAAGGCCTGCTTGCCGTCATCGGCCTTGACCAGGAACTCCGCGCCCGGCAGCAGCTGGATGCCCAGCACCCGTGCGGCTTCATGCGCCTTCACCACCCCGGCCACGGAACATTCGTCGGTGATGGCAATGGCACGGTAGCCCAGCTCTGCTGCGCGCTCCACCAGCTCGTGTGCGTGCGAGGCGCCGCGCTGGAAGCTGAAGTTGGACAGTACATGCAGCTCCGCATAGTTGGGCAACTGCAGGAACTCAATCGGGGCGTCGGAGAACATGCGGCGCTTCAGGCAAAAAAACCGTGCAGATACCAGTCGTGCCGCAGTTGCAGCGCCGGCTTGGCGGGCGCGGCGGGCAAGGCCAGGCGCACGCTGTAAATCCACAACAGGCTGCCCTGAGCGCTGCGGTAGATGTAGTAGTCGCGCATGGTCGGCGGCACCTGGCGTTCGGCGTGCGCGTGGTAGGCGCCTTCGCTGGGCGCGAGCCAGCCGCTGGCCTCCAGCCGCTGCGGGCCGGCCAGGCGCTGCAGACGGCCCTGGTAGACCGGGCTGTTGCCAGACACGGCCAGTTTCAGTGGTTCGGGCAGCAGCCAGCTCGGGTAGAGCGCTTCGCTGCGAATCACGGGAGATGCCGGATTTTTCAAGCCTTTTTGGCCTCTGGCCCTTGTCGAATCTGCGCTACTAGCTATCAATTTGATAGCGGAGTGGGCCGGCACCCAGCGTTGCATCTGCTCGGGCCGGTGGTCGGCCTGGGGCTGCCAGGCCAACACCTGCGCCGGGCCCAGGCGCGCGCTCAGGCGCTCGATCAGCTCGACCGCGCTGTCGCCCTGTTTGCGTTCCGACATCAAGAGGCTGGCGGTGGCGGCGGCCGCATCGGCCAGTGGCTCGGTCACCAGCGAGCGCAGGCTCAGCGAATGCACCGGCGCCGGCAGCTTGTGCTGCGCCAGCTGTTCGCCCAGCAGGCGCGCCACATGGCGCAAGTCCTGCGCGGGCTGGGCCGTGCGCACCTCGATCTCGCCGGTGGGCGGCACGTCCCTGCGTTTGTCCAGGTGCCAGGTCAGGCGCAGCGCACTCAGGCCGCTTTGCCGGCCCAGCAGCCAGGCCTGCAGCCGGACCAGCAGGCGTTCGGCGCCGGCCATCAGCGCCGGCGCATGGATCACCAGGGCATCGAGCTCGATTTTTTCTTCAAAGTGTTCGGGCAGCACCAGCCATTCGTACTCGTCGGCCAGCGTGCCACGGGCGCGGTCCAGCGCCTGCAGCAGATCCGCGCCGAAGCGCCGGGCCACGCCATCGCGCGGCAGGCGCAGCAGGTCGCCCCAGTTGCGGCAACCGGTGCGCTCCAGCACGCCCAGATGCGGGCGCGCTGCGCTCAGGCTGTGCATGGGCAACTCGGCCACCCGCTGCCGCAATCCTTCGCCTTGCTCCAGCTTCATCCGCAGTCGCCCCAGTGCTATTAAAGATGTAGCGCCCTGCGCCCGCCGGACAAGGGCAGGGAGCCTATCAAGCCTGGAAAGCGTCGGCTGCAAACCGACCGCAGCGGTCCATTTTTCACCGTCTTTTTGTCCCATAGCTGGGCTATGGGCCTGCAAATCCGGCAAAAACTGTCCTCGCTGGGGCCGATTTTCGCTTTCGACGTTCCAAGCCTGACAGGCTCCTGGCTGATTCGATTCAAAAAATGCAAGCAGGCGCTGTTCCAGTTGCTGCATCAGCCGCGCCAGGCCACCGAACAGGCGCAGGCTACCGGTCACGTCCATCAGAACGGCTTCATCGAGCAGCGTCACGCGCGGCGTGAAACCCAGCGCCATGCTGGCCACCGCGCGTTGCGCGTCGGCTTGGTCCACCAGAGCAGCACCGGGCTCAGTGGTGATCGAGGTGTGCAATGCGATCCAGCAGCGCATGAACGGGGTTGTCCGGTGAGTTGAGAGGCAGCGGCAAAGGCGCCAGTTCCTCGCGGCGGCGGCGCAGGCGCTCACGGCTGGCCGCTAGCAGCGCCGCCAGCCGGGGCGGCAGGCTGTCGAGCAGCAGGGGTGCCGCCAGCGGCGGGCCGCGCCGCTTGAGCACCTGCACGCGCAGCTGGCCGGCTTCAGCGGCCGCGCCCTCGACCAGCAGGCGCAGCGGCGCCGGCGAAGACTCCTGCTGCGCATGCGGCGGCCTGAAGACAAACAGCAACTTGCCATGGTCATGCGCGGCAATCTGCAGGCGGCGCAGGTGCGCGCTGCGGGCATCGGGAAGCCAGGCCAGCACGGCGGCGACATCGGCGCACTGCAGGGCTTCACGCGTGGCCCACAGCAGCGCCGGCCCCTGGCTGTGCACACAGACCATGCGCTGCAGCTTGAGCTGGCGAGCACCCAGCGCCGGACCAAAAGGCAAGCAGGGGGCGCCCACCAGCACCAGCAGTTTGCCGGGCGCTGCGGCCTGCACGGCGGCCAGCGCCGGTGCCACCAAGCCCCACTCATGCAGCCCGGCCTGCGGCTGCAGCACTTCAACCAGCGCCCCCTGCGGCCAGCCGCCGCCGGGCAGTGCCCGGTCAAGCGGCGGGTAACCTGTGCCCACAGTCTGTGCACGCGTGCTGCCCAGCTCGCCCGCGCACCAGACGCCTGCAGGCAAGGCAGTAGCTGGGGATACAGAAGAAAAAGCAGGCATGGCGAGGATTGAAAAGCGTCACAATACTGTGTATTCATCCAGTATCACACTTTTCCACGGCTCAGGGAAGGGCCGGGCTCCCAAGGCTTTTGGCATCACCTCACAAAAAAGGCGTCTACCGGAGGGCCGCAGGGCTGTCGGCCCGTTCCCCCGAGTTTTCAGGCCTTGCTGCGCCCCGCCCCGCGCGCCTGGACCACCAGCAAAACCAGCATCAGCAGCGCAATGCCAGAAAAACAAAGAAACGACCAGTTGGCAATCGACAGGCCCAGAAAAGCCCAGTCGATCTTGGTGCAGTCGCCGCTGCCCTTGAAGATCATCGGGATCACGCGCTGCAGCGGAAAGGTCTCGATCATTCCGTAAAAGTCACGCCCACAGGACGCCTCTTCGGGCGGGTACCACTGCAGCCAGCTCTGGCGGGCCGCCACAAATGCGCCAAAGCCGGCAAAAAGCATGGTCTTGGCCGCGCCGGCCATAACCAGCCACTTGGTGCTGAAGAAGGCCGTCACGCCGGCCACAATGGCAACCACTGCCAGCGCATAACGCTGCACGATGCACATGGGGCAAGGCTCCAGCCCGACGACATGCTGCAGGTAGAGGCCAAAAGCCAGCATGGCAACACAGGCCACGGATACCAGGGCCAGCACACGGCGCGGCGCGGCTTCGAAATACGTCAACAACATCAGCGTCCTTTGAATCTCAACGGTAATTGTCCGATGTTCGTGAGTTTAGGCGCTGATAAGTTCCCAATGGGCGCATGAACTCCTGGCGTCAGGCCAGGCAGCTTGCCGGACGTGCTGAAACAAAAAGTGCCGCCACGGAAAATCCGCGCGGCAGCTTGAATCACCCAGGACGGGATTTACTTGGCGGGTGTCACCGTCACGGTAGGCACTTCGATTTTTTTCTCTTCTACCTTGACGGTTGGAACCGTCACCGTTTTCTCGGTGGTACCCACGCTAACGTCCGGTGTCTTGACGTCGTATTTTGGCAGCGTGATGTCACCTTCCTTGGTCTTGGTGACCTCCACTTTAGGCACAGTGATGTTGCCTTCCTGGGTTTTTTTGACGTCGCAGGCGCTCAGGCCCAATGCACCTACGGAAACAAGTGCTACAGCAAGGGTGGTTTTAAACATGAAGGACTCCCGGTAAAAATTGTTGAACAAAAAAAGAAAAAGTTAAAAAAGTTTGCTTCACCAGAAAAGTAATCAGTTGAAGCAGAAACTTTGAATAAATTTTCTCGGTCAATCGGCATCCGAGTTTGTAGGCTGAGGCCTAAGTCCCTGTGGGCAAAGTTTGTTTTTATTTGCCCTAAATCCACTCCCTGCGGCTGCCGGAGGCCAGCGTTGGGCGCCCCTCGGTTTATATGCCAATTAACCTGCAGCCCTCGTCCAGCAAGCTCAAGCAGCTATCAAAAACGGAGCGTTTCTGGCTTCAGACCAGCATCTCCCCGCGCATGTGCTCGCCGAGAAAGTCCAGAAAGCTGCGCACCGCCGGGACTTGGCCGCGGCGTGAAGGGAAGACGGCATGGGCCACGCCAGCGCGCAGGGTCCAGCCTGGCAACACCGGCACCAGCAATTGCGCCTGCCGCTCTGCCGCGCTCAGCGAGTCGGGCAAAAAGCTCATGCCGGTGCCGGCCAGCATGGCCAGTTTCAGGGTCAGCAGGTCGTCGGCCACGTAACGCGGCTGATGCTGCAGCACAAACTCCCGGCCATCCGGGCCCAGCAAGGTCCAGGCGGCGCGCCCGTCGATCCAGGACATGGCGACGGTGTCGAGTTTGTTCAGCTCCTCGGGTGTTGCCGGCATGCCCTGCCGGCGCAGCAGCTCCGGGCTGGCCAGTAGCTGGCCGGTGCTGGCGCCCAGGTTTTTAACCACCAGGCTGCCGCTGTCGTCCAGCGTGGTCCGCACACGCAGCGCAATGTCTACACCTTCTTCCACCAGGTCTACCACCCGGTTGGTGACGCGCATGTCGATTTTGACCAGCGGGTACAGCGCCATGAAGCGCGGCACCAGATAACCCACGGTGCTTTGCGCCAGCGTCACAGGGCAACTGATGCGCAAGGTGCCGCGCGGCTCGACCTGCAGCTGCGCCACCGCTTCGCCGGCCGCCAGCGCCTCGTCGCGCATGGCGCTGCAGTGCCGCAGATAAATCTCACCGACTTCGGTCAGAGACAGCTTGCGGGTGGTGCGCTGAAGCAGGCGGGCGCCAAGTCTGGCCTCCAGCTCGGCCACGCGCCGCGACAGCCGCGATCTGGGCAAGCCCAGCGCGCGCCCGGCGGCGGCAAATCCGCCCCGCTCCACCACCTCGGCGAAATACAGCATGTCGTTCAAATCCTGCATGGTTAGCTTTTATTGTCCTGTTGATAGAACAATGTATCGCGATTTTGCCGACTTATGAATCAATCGACTCATCCACACAATCTATCCGTGGCTGAGATTCAGGTGAACCGGCCAACAACCGACAAAACTTCAAGGAATCCCTCATGAGCAAGCTTCTTCACATCGACTCCAGCATCCTCGGCGGCAACTCGGTCTCGCGCCAGCTGACCGCCCAGATCGTCGCCTCCTGGCGCGCCAGCCACCCTGGCACCGAAATCAGCTACCTGGACCTGGCTGCCGACGCGCCCAGCCATCTTTCGGCCGAATCGCTGGGTTTTCGCCTGCCCGCCGGCAGCGCGCTGAGCGAGATGCAGCAGCGTGAAAACGCCGTGTCCGAAGCGCTGGTGGCGCAATTCCTGGCGGCTGACGTGATCGTGGTCGGCGCGCCGATGTACAACTTCAGCATCCCGAGCCAGCTCAAGGCCTGGATTGACCGGGTGGCGCAGGTTGGGCGCACCTTCTCGTACACCGACAAGGGCCCGGTGGGCCTGGCCGGTGGCAAGGCGGTGATCGTGGCTTCCACCCGTGGCGGCATGTATTCCACCAGTGAAGCCGGCAATGCGATGGAGCACCAGGAAAGCTACCTCAAGGTGGTGTTTGGTTTCTTCGGCATCACCGACGTGCGTTTTGTGCGCGCCGAGGGCCTGGCCATGGGTGAAGCGGCCAAGGCTGCGGCCCTGGCCGCTGCTGATCTGGAGATCAAGGCGCTGGCCACGCAGGCCGCCAACCAGCCGACTGCAGCACTGGCAGCCTAGTCGGCTGTGCTTGCGGTGCGGCGCCGCATGATGCGCGGAAAGAGCTGCGTCAGACCCCACAGAAGCACACCTAAGCCCAGCAACACGGCGGCAATGGTGTACTGCACTGGGTCCCGGCCGGTCCACGGCCCGACCAGAAAAGCGCAAGTCAGCGCGCCAAGCACCGGCAACACCAGCGGCGCGTGAAAGTGCTTGTGGCTGACCTTGTCCTTGCGCAGCACCAGAACGGCAATATTGACGATGGTGAAGACCAGCAGCAGCAGCAGCGCCGTGGTCCCGCCCAGCGCCGGCACTTCGCCTACAAAGGTGATGAGGCCGAAGGCCAGCAGGGTGGTGAAAGCAATCGCCACATAAGGTGTGCGCCGCGCCGCATGCACCCTGCCCAGCAGCGGCGGCAACACGCCTTCGCGGCTCATGCCGTAGACCAGCCGACTGGCCATCAGCATGTTGATCAGCGCGCTGTTGGCCACCGCAAACATGGTAATGAAGCCAAACAGCTCAACCGGAAAGCCGGGCGCGCCGGCCTGCACCACCTGCAGCAGCGGGGTTTCGCCTTCGGCCAGTTTTTCGGGTGGCACCAGCGTGATCGCCGCAATGGACACCAGCACATACACCAGCCCTGTGATGAACAGGCCGGCCAGCAGCACCTTGGGGAAGATGCGTGACGGATCCTTGCTCTCCTCGGCCATGTTGACCGAGTCCTCGAAACCCACCATCGCAAAAAAAGCCAGCGAGGTGCCGGCAATCACCGACCAGAAGGCGCTGCCGCCGTCCGTCGTGGCCTTGAACTCCATCACCCGCCCCACGTCGCCCTGCCCTGTGCCTATGGCCCAGAAGCCGATGCAGATGATGATCAAGAGGCCGGTCAGCTCCACACAGGTCAGCAGCACGTTGGCTTTGACACTTTCACCGATGCCGCGCAGGTTCACCGCCGCAACCACTGCCATGAAGCCCAGGCCCACCGCCGTGATGCCAAAGCCGCTGCCCAGGTCCAGGTCGAAGGTGCCCGCCAGATTGGCCGCAAACGCCCGCGACGCGGTAGAGGCCGAGGTGATGCCAGAACACATCACCGCAAAGGCGACGATGAAAGTGATGAAGTGCACGCCGAAAGCCTTGTGCACATACAGGGCCGCGCCGGCCGCACGCGGGTACTTGGTGACCAGCTCCAGATAACTGAAAGCCGTGATCAGGGCCACCGCGAAGGCCACCAGAAACGGCAGCCAGACCACACCGCCCACCTGTTTGGCGACCTGGCCCGTCAAGGCGTAGATGCCCGTGCCCAGGATGTCGCCGACGATGAAGAGCAGCAGCAGCCACGGCCCCATCACGCGGTGCAGCGACGGCTGGTCCGTAGCGCCGCCGGCTGCGGGCTTGGCCGGGTCGGGCGCGGCAGCCACGGCTTAGGCGTTCACAGTGTTTTTGACAAAGGCCACATACGCGTCGACCCAGGACTGCAGGAATTTTCTGCTGGCCTCACCGATGTTGCCGTCCGCGTCGTACAGGCCTTCCTTGTTGTGGATGAAGGCCTCGGGCTGGCCCAGCGTCGGCGTGTTCAGGTAGGCCAGAATGTTGCGCAGGTGCTGCTGCGCCAGCGCCGTGCCAATCGGGCCGACCGAGGCGCCGATGACGCCGGCGGGCTTGCCGTTCCAGACGCTTTTGCCATAGGGGCGGGACGCGTGGTCGATGGCGTTTTTCAGAACGCCTGGAATGGAGCGGTTGTATTCCGGCGTGAGGAACAGCACGCCCTGCGCGGCCGTGATCTCGCCCTTCAGGCGCGAGACTGGGGCGCACGGGCTGGCGTCATCGTCCTGGTTGTACAGCGGCAGGTCGTCGATGCGCACATGCGTGAAGCTGAACTCTGCCGGGAACAGCTTTTCCAGCGCGCGGGCGAGTTTGCGGTTGAAGGAGTCTTTGCGGATGCTGCCGACGACGACGGCGATGTTGTACTGGGCCATGGGAATCTCCTGAAACAAGGGAAAGAGCCTCCAGCGCCGGCAAGGCACTGTAGCGGGGCGGGCTGGACCATTATGCAAATACCAGGTTTCATCGCATGTCATCCGCCACCCCGGAAACGCCTTGTTACGCAGCGCGTTGGCGGCGGGGCTCGACGAAAGCCCGGGGTAAGGGAACACCGCGGGCATAAACTCGTTGCAGGGCGTGCCTTCCTGCACGCGCACGCATGAGGACGACCCATGAAACAAGCCGAAGAAATCGCCAGCCATCTGGGCATGCCGTATGACACCCTGGACGAGGCGGCCCGCAAGGTGGCGCGCCATGTCGCGGCGCGCCAGCATATCTCCCGCAACACGGCAGACGACGACGCCAACACGGCCGGACAGTGCGCGGCTGATGCGGTGGCGCGCTTCGGCGGGTCCTGGACCTTCATCATGCTGTTCGGTGCCACGCTGGTCGCCTGGGTTGTGCTCAATTCGGTGATCCTGGCACGTTATGACCGCAGCTTCGACCCCTACCCCTACATCCTGCTCAACCTGTTTTTGTCGATGCTGGCATCCATCCAGGCGCCCATCATCCTGATGTCTCAAAACCGCCAGGCCCAAAAAGACCGGCTCGTCGCCACACACGATTACGAGGTCAACCTCAAGGCCGAGCTCGAAATCATGCTGCTGCATGAAAAAGTCGACCTGCTGCGCGAGGGCCAATGGGGCGAACTGCTGCGCATACAGCAGGAGCAGATCCAGCTCATGACGCAATTGCTGGACAAATCGCCCCGGACGCCATGAGGTCAGACCCCAACACGCGCAGACAGGCCCTTCCCGCCCGGGCAAGCCCTGTCCCGGCACTGCTGTTTGACCTCGGCGGCGTACTGATCGACATCGATTTCAAACGCGCCTTCGAACATTGGCAGACGCTCTCCACCCTGTCGCTGGAAAGCATCCGGGACAAGTTCAGCTTTGACGCGGCCTATGAACAGCACGAACGCGGCGAGATCAGTGCCTCGGACTACTTCGCGCACCTCGTCCAGCAACTTCAGTTGAAGGATGACCACGAGGCGGTTGCCCAGGGCTGGAATGCCATCTTCACCGGCGAGATCGGTGAAACACTGGCGCTGGTGCGGGCTGCCCGCGCCCAGCTGCCCTGTTACGCCTTCAGCAACTCGAACAGCGTGCACCAGGCGGCCTGGTCCCGCATGTACCCGGCGGTGGTGCAAGCCGTTGACCGGATTTTTGTCTCATCCGACATCGGGCTGCGCAAGCCCGAGCGGCGCGCGTTCGAGCACATCGCCGATGCGATCGGCGTGCCGGTGCAATCCATCCTGTTTTTTGACGATCTGGCCGACAACGTGGCCGGCGCGCGCGCTGCGGGACTGCAGGCGGTGTGTGTGCAGCCCGGCTGATGTGCGCACGGCACTGGTGGCGCTCGGCTGCGAGCTTGCGCCGCCACCGGCATCACAATGGCCCTCAGCTTTTATAAAGGAATAATCATGGGTTTGCTGGACGGAATGATGGGCAACGCGTCCAAAGTGGATGCGGCGAAGATTCAACAGGAGTTTGCCCAAGTGCTGGCCACGGGCGAGCAGGTTGAACATGCCTACCAGTTGCTGCGCGACTACTTTGTGTTCACCAACAAACGACTGGTGCTGGTGGACAAACAGGGCATGACCGGCAGCAAGGTCGAATACCACTCGATTCCCTACAAAAGCATCACACACTTCAGCGTCGAGACCGGTGGCCACCTCGACCTCGACGCCGAGCTGAAGATATGGATTTCCGGCACGGCGCTGCCGGTGCAGAAACGCTTCAACAAGAAGCTCAGCATTTATGAAGTGCAAAGTGTTCTGGCCGGTTACGTGCTGCGATAAGGCGCAGGCACACGCCGATCCAGCCTTCCCTACTCGCCAGGTCATCCGTATTCGGCCCTTGCGTACAGAACAGCCGCCTTCAGGCCATGAAACACGCCGTCTTCTTCCGCAACCTGAACATGGGCCGCGCAAACTGCCCGACCGGGGCGCAGCTGGAAGCGCCGCGTCGTTCCTCACCAATGGCACGCTTGTTTTTTCGTCCGGCAGCAAGGCGGGAGCGCGCAAAGTGCTGGCCCAAGCCTGCCGCATATTGCAGGACGAATCCGGGCTCAGGGAACCGGCTTATCTGCGTGAGATGAAAGATCTGGCCGACCTGGTTGCCGGCCAGCCGTTTCGCTCAGTCGCAACCGGCAGCGTCTACGCCCGCTGCATATCCTTTCTGCCCGAAAAATATGCCGCACCGGCCGACTGGCCGCAAGCCTCGAACCGTGGCGATGTGAACATCCTGCGTGTGAGCCCGACCGAGGTTCTGAGCCTCAGCCACCTGATCGGCAAATCTCCGGGCAGTCCCAATGCGTTTCTGGAAAAGCTCCTCGGCGCCCCGGTGACCACGAGAAACTGGAACACCGTCGTGCGTCTGGTCGGCAAACACCGCGCCGCGGCAAGCCTGTAAACAAATCATGGCTCCTTCCCCGCGCCCGCACGCCACCTCTGATACGCCTGCCCCTGCCAACCGCCCCCGCTGGGGTCGCTGGGTCTTTGCGCTGCTGGGGGCTGCGCTGGTTGCCGGCGGCTATGCGGTGTACAGCGGCGCAGTCACGATCCCCGAGCGCTTCAACCCCTGGGCGCCGCTGGATGTGGCGGCACCGCCCAACGTCCTGACGCCGATGAAACTCGCGCGGGCGCGCGCGGATCCGCAGCGCTGCCTGGCTGCGCTGGCACAGACCGGCATGCGGTAGAGCCCGCTGCCAGACCGCGTCACCGGGCCGGGCTGCGGCTTCGAGAACGCGGTACTGCTGCGGGAATCCGGCGTGAAGCTGGGTGCGCCGGTGTCGCTGAGTTGCCCCATGGCCTTGTCGTTTGCGATGTGGGAAAGGCATGCCTTGCAACCGGCGGCAGAGTTGCACGCGGGCCAGCGCGTCACCGCCATCACCCACCTTGGCAGCTACGCTTGCCGCAACGTCAATACAGGTGAAGGTGCCGCGCCCAATGCGCCCTCGGGCAACCGCAGCCGCCATGCCACCGCCGATGCGCTGGACATCGCCGGTTTCACGCTGGCCAACGGCAAATCCATCTCGGTGCTGCGGCAGTGGCAGGACGACGACGCGACCGGGGCCGGACCCGAAGCACTGTTCCTGAAGGCGGCGCACAGCGGCGCCTGCCGCTATTTCAAGGGCGTGCTGGGGCCGGACTACAACGCGGCGCACAAGGACCACTTCCACCTGGAGACCGGCGGCTTCAGCATGTGTCGCTGAGCATTTTTGCTCTTGTTTTGATAGCTGTTAGCGCCCGTTAGACGGGGGCTAGAGGCCGATTTGATCTACAGATCCAGACCGGCACGCCGGAATGTCAGGTTGATGCGACGTCGCCCCAGCAACGCGTGTTCACCGTCGGCCAGCGGCGCCACGCCATGAAAAGCCAGCCGCGCTGCGCCGCCCCATACCACCACGTCGCCGTGCTGCAGGCGGTAACGCTGTGGCCGGTCGGCGCGGCGCTCGCTGCCGAACAAAAACACCGCAGGCAGGCCCAGCGAAACCGACACGATGGGCGCTGAAAAATCCTGCTCGTCCCTGTCCTGGTGCAGCGACAGTTTGCTGCCCGGCAGGTACTGGTTGATCAGGCAGGCGTCGGGCATGAAGTCCGGGTAGCCCGCTGCCCGGGCTGCACGCACGGCGAAGGCGCGCAGCAGCCCGGGCATCGCGGGCCAGGGCTGGCCGGTCAGCGGGTCCCGCGCGTCGTAGCGGTAGCCGCGCCGGTCAGACACCCAGCCCAGCGGGCCGCAATTGCTCATGCCCACCGACATGGTGTGCCCGCCGGGCGTGACCAGATGGCGCAGCGGCGCGGCGGCCAGCACATCGTCCAAAGCTTGCAACAGCGCGGCATCCACGTCCCGCGCAAACCCGCGCAGCAGCACGGCGCCGGGCGCCAGTAGCTCCTGCGCCGGCGAGGGCGCCTCCAGGTCATCAAACAGATCGGCAGTCACGCGGTCATTTTCCCTGCCCCGCGTGTTTACTGCGCGTCATGAAAAATAATCCCCAGCGTGTGGCGCCGGCCTGAGCGGACCTCGCTCACGCCGTGCCGCATGTTGACCCGGTAAAAGCCCCGGCTGCCCTGCACCGGCCGATGGTGCACGGCAAACACCACCGCATCACCCTGCTGCAGCGGCACCACGGTGGCGCGCGACTGCATGCGCGGGCGCTGCTCGGTCAACACAAACTCGCCGCCCGTGAAGTCCCCGCCGGGCCGCGACAGCAGGATGGCCACCTGCAGCGGAAACACATGGTCACCGTAGAGGTCCTGATGCAGGCAGTTGTAATCGCCTGCGGCATATTGCAGCAGCAAAGGCGTTGGCCGCGTTTGTGCGGCCGCATGGCAGCGCGCCAAAAATTCCGAATGGCTTGCCGGGTAACGCACGGCGATGCCCATGGCTTCGTTCCATCGGTTCGCCACTTCTACCAGCTGCGGATAAAGCCGACCCCGCAGACTTTGCACCAGATCCGGCAAGGGGTAGCTGAAATACTGGTATTCACCCCGACCAAAACCGTGACGCGCCATCACGACGCGGCTGCGGAAGCTGTCCGTCTGCGGATAGAGGGCAGTGACGGCGGCACATTCGGCCTCACTGAGCAGTTGCGGCAACACGGCGTGGCCGTGGGTCTGCAGCGTATCCGCAAGGCCTTGAGATGGCGTTTCGGTAAAAGTTGGCATGGCTAACATCGCATCAAGTGGCACGAGCGCAAGCGTAAGCGCCCTCACCCGCCCGCGCTGGCCGCAACCGGACATGTGCCAGTTTGAGGCATCAAATCAGGCCTTAGCCCTTGTCTGGTGGGTGTGAGTAGCTATGAAATATATAGCACATAGAAGGTTTTTCGCACGATCTCAAGCCGGAACAGGTTGTCAGTGCGTTGGTGCAGAAGCAAGAGCCCGTGCAAAGGCCTGAAACAAGCTCAGAGTGCGTGGAACTTCGCCCAGCGCACGATGTCGGCCAGGCCCATGGCGCCGGGTTGGCGCGCGACCTCGCGGCCGCCCACAAACAGGGCGAGGGTCGGGATGCTGCGAATGTTGAAGCGCGCGCCCAGGGTGGGTGAAGCTTCGGTATCGACCTTGGCGAGGCGGAAAGCAGGCTCAAGCTCGGCGGCGGCCTGTTCGTAGGCCGGCGCCATCTGCAGGCAGGGGCCGCACCAGGGCGCCCAGAAATCGACCAGCACCGGAATCTGGTTGCGCCCGACGTGGCGGTCAAACGCCGCCTCATCCAGCGCCACCGGACGCTGGGTGAACAGCATCTTGTGGCAACTGCCGCAGTCGGGCGCCTTGGCCAGGTCGTCCTGCCGCACCCGGTTGGTGGTGTGGCAATGCGGGCAGACAATGTGCAGGGGATCAGCCATCGCGCGTGCCCGGTGGGCTTTTCAGCAAGGTGTCAGCTGTTGTTGGCTTCGTCCAACGCCTTGCAGGAAGGCGCGCAGACCGCGTGCGACTTGCCCAGCACTTTGCGGGTGCCCATTTGCGAGCGTGGGCGGTGTTTGCCGCACATGAAGCAGGACATGGTGGCCGCGCCGAAAGAGGCGGACGCGACAAAGGGCGAACCCGACACCTTGGATTTGTAGCGCAGCCCGTCGGCGAGGACAGTGGTTTTGGCATCAGCTCTGGCCATAGGGGGTTCCTTTGTTGGATGAGCGCATGGCGCGCCCGATGACTTGCCTGGCTTGCTGCTCGGCGCTGAGGGATGTTTCCAGCGGAGAACGGCACAAGCCCGCGTACTGGTAGTGCATATTTTCGTACAACTCGGCCGCAGCCGGGTGGGTATCGAGCAATGCCCCCAGTTCCGTGCCCTGCGGCGCGCTGCCGAAGGCCTCGGCCAAGTGGTTCACGACCGACAGGTATTGCTCCGGCCCGACCGGCTCCTGGCTGTGCTCCAGACGCTCAAGCAACTCTGCGAGAACGTGGGTCACGGTCAGGCTGGCGCTGGGAGAAGAGGTGGGGGTGGTGGTCATGCTTCAGAGCTGGGGGTCCCGGGCCCGAAAACAAGCGCCAGAACGGCCATTTTACCAGCAGTCATGCTGCGGGTTTGCCCCGGTACCCGGCCGGTTCACTATTATTTTTGTAGCGCACGACGCTTGCCAGTCGTGGGCCCGGGGATATTTTTCATACCGTGCCGGTTACGTGAGGTGAGGCAGTCGGACCGGGTGGATGTAGCCATGGCAGCCCGCCTACACGAGCTTACAGCCCGGACCGACGGCGCCCGCGGCCTCCATCTGAAACACTTTGTACCGTTGCCGGCCGTCGCCGGTGTTTTGCCAGGACCCCACCGTGCATTTCCAGCTTTTCTACCGCCTTGCCAGGCAATCTGTCACCGCCTGGATCGACGACTACGCGCCCAGCATGGGGGCGGCGATTTCCTACTACACCGTGTTTTCGATCGCGCCGCTGCTGATCATTGTGATCGCCGTCGCCGGCATGCTCTGGGGGCGCGACGCCGTACAGGGTGAAATAGTGGCCCAACTCACCGGCCTGATCGGCAAGGACGGCGCTATTGGCGTGCAAGCCCTGATCGAAAGTGCCAACAAACCAGCCAAAGGCGTCTTCGCCACCCTGATCAGCGTGGCTGTGCTGGTGGTGGGTGCCACCACAGTATTTGCCGAACTGCAAAGCGCGCTGGACCGGGTCTGGGACGTGCCACCCTCACAAAAGGCGTCCGGCATCTGGGCCACCCTGCGCGCGCGCCTGCTGTCGCTGGGCTTTATCCTGGGACTTGGCTTTTTGCTGTCGGTATCGCTGGTTTTCAGCGCTGGCGTGGCAGCTTTCGGCGGCTGGGCCAACGGCTTGTTCCCGGGGTGGGAGGTATTGCTGCAGGTGGTGAACACAGCGATTTCGCTCGGGGTCTCCAGCCTGCTGTTTGCCATGATTTTCAAGCTGATGCCGCAGGCGAGCGTGAGCTGGCGCGATGTCTGGGTCGGCGCCGCCGTCACCGCCGTGCTGTTCGAGATCGGCAAAACGCTGATCGGCCTGTACATCGGAAAAAGCAGCGTGACCTCCTCGTTTGCGGCGGCCGGCTCGCTGGTGGTGCTGCTGCTGTGGGTCTACTACTCGGCGCAGATTTTCTTGCTGGGCGCAGAATTCACCTGGGTGTTTGCGCATGAACACGGCTCGCTCAAGGGCCAGGTCGGCCACAAGGAGACGCCGGTTGCGGGATCCGATGCCGACGGGGGCAGCGTGCTTGCGCCTGCGGTCGCGGCTCCGCACCGCAGCGACGCGGGGGGCAAAGAAATTCCTGCCGTCCCCCAGGACGCACTGCCCGCCCCGGCTCATCGCCCTGTGGCAAGTGCGCTGCGCCCTGCGACAAGCACGCTGAGGCAGCGTGCCCTGGTTTACGGCGTGTCCTCCGCAGGCCTGGCGCTGCTGGCTCTGGTGCTGCAAAAAAAATTCGGGTCAGCGGGTCGCAGACCGCGCTGAGCTGGGTCGAGGGCAGTTAGTCGCGAAGGATTGCGCGAGCGCGGCGCACGCCTGACCCTGCCAGCCCAACGGCTACTGCGAGAAGGGTGGAAACATTCATAAAATGGCCGCGCGGGGTCACGGGTCTGCTTTCGGATTTCAGTTCAATTGGGATGGCTTGAGCAGCCAACTGGATTCCGCAAGCCCCGACCCGGCACGGTGCGAGTGAAAATAAAGCGCCGGCTCTCAAGCACACCCATAACGACCTCTCACGAAAGACATCCCCATGGCACGCACCGTCAACTGCATCAAACTGGGCCGCGAAGCAGAAGGCCTGGATTTCCCGCCCTACCCCGGCCCGCTGGGCAAGCGCCTGTGGGAAGAAGTCAGCAAGGAAGCCTGGGCCGAGTGGATGAAGCAGCAGACCATGCTGGTCAATGAAAACCGCCTGAACCTGGCCGATGCCCGCGCCCGCCAGTACCTGGCCCGGCAAATGGAAAACCACTTTTTCGGCACCGGCGCCGATAAAGTCCAAGGCTACATTCCACCCACTGCCTGATTCGGCGCATGGCCGAGCGGATTGAGTGGCTGGCCGACGGCACACCTTATAGCCCGCGCTTTGGCGACCGTTACCGCAGCGAACTTGGCGGGCTGGCGCAATCGCGTGAGGTGTTTCTGCGGGGTTGCGGGTTGCCCGGAGCCTGGGCGCACCAGCCGCAGTGGCGCATTCTGGAAACCGGTTTCGGCCTGGGCCTGAACTTTCTGGTGACCTGGCAGGCCTGGAAGGCCGATCCCGCGCGGCCGCGCCTGCTGCATTTGGTTTCGACCGAGGCCTTTCCAGCCAGCGCCGATGACATCCTGCGTGCCGCCGCCGCGCATCCGGAACTGATACCCCTGGCGCAGCAACTGCAGGCGCAGTTCTGGGGGCTGTTGCCGGGCGTGCATCGGCTGGTGTTTGAAGAAGGCCGGGTCCTGCTGAGCCTGTGCATCGGTGACACCAAAGCGATGCTGCGCGAACAACACTTCCAAGCCGATGCGGTTTATCTCGACGGCTTCAGCCCCGCAAAAAACCCGGACATGTGGGCCCTGCACACCCTCAAGGCGGTGGCGCGCTGCTGCCGCCGCGGCACCCGGATCGCGAGCTGGACAATTGCGCGGGCGGTACTCGACAACCTCACCCAATGCGGTTTTGTGGTGCACAAAACACCCGGCCTGCCGCCCAAGCGCGACAACCTGCAGGGCGTGTTCGGCCCGCGCTGGGAGCCGCGCAAGGCCCAAACCTTCACCACCGTGAACCCGACGAGTTGCGTGGTGATAGGCGGCGGTCTGGCTGGCGCGGCGGCGGCGGCCAGCCTGGCTCGGCGTGGCTGGCAGGTCGAGGTGCTGGACAGCCACGCAGCGCCCGCCGGCGGCGCTTCGGGGCTGCCGGCCGGGGTGCTGGTGCCGCATGTCTCGCCCGACGACAGCCTGCTGTCGCGCCTGACGCGCTGCGGCGTGCGCGCCACCTTGCAGCAGGCCGAAGCCCTGCTGCAAGCCGGCGAGGACTGGCAGGCCTGCGGTGTGCTGGAGCGGCGGCTGGATGGTAGTGCGGGTCTGGCGGCTGACTGGCCGGAGGCCGGGCGCGACTGGAGTGACATCGCCGACCCATCGAAACTGGCCCTGGCGGGACTGGTCGCGACCGACGGCCCGGCTTGCTGGCACACGCGTGGCGGCTGGATCAAGCCGGCCCGGCTGGTGCAGGCCCTGCTGGCGCAGTCTGGCCTTCGCTGGCGCGGTGGCATCGCGGCCAGCCGATTGCAGCGGAATCCGGAAACCGGACACTGGCAGGTGCTTGATGCGCAGGGCAAGGGGCTGGCGCAGGCCGCCATGGTGGTGCTGGCCGCAGGCCATGCCAGCCGCCTGCTGGTCGGGGGCGACTTGCCGCTGCAGGCGATTCGCGGCCAGATGTCCTGGGCCCTACACGCCGATACGGCGGGCGCAGCGGCTTTTCCACCTTTTGTGGTCAATGGCAGCGGCAGTTTCATCCCGGCCGTGCCCACCGATGGCGGCATGGCCTGGCTTGCGGGTGCCAGCTTCCAGCGCGATGAGGAAAGCACCGAAACGCGATCCGGCGATCAGGCTGCCAATCTGCAGCGCCTGCAAACCCTGCTGCCGGCCACGGCGCTGACGCTGGCGCCCGATTTTAAAAGCGGGTCGGTGCGCGCCTGGGCCGGTGCGCGCTGCGCCTCGCCCGACCGGCTGCCGCTGGTGGGCGCGGTTGATGAGGCGCAGCAACCCGGCCTCTGGCTCAGCACGGCCATGGGCTCACGCGGGCTCAGTTTTGCGATCCTGTGCGGTGAACTGCTGGCAGCACGCCTGCATGGCGAGCCGCTGCCGGTGGAGCAACGCCTGGCGCAGGCGCTGTCGGCCAGCCGCTTCTTGCGCCGGGCCCCTGCTTAACAAGCATTCAAGGCTCTGACCCTTGTCGAGCGGGCGTGAGCAGCTACAAAGTTTGTAGCAGAGTTTTGAGTTTTTCAGGATCCAGCGGCTTGGGCAGATAGACCTGCGCGCCGGAATACCGGGCTTGCACCCCGCGCCACCAGGCCGATTCAGCGTCGGTGACAAACATGTGGGGAATCACCGGCCGGGTCCTGTCCACGGCCTTGACCACTTGCCAGCTGTTCATGTCGGTCAGGCCCAGATCCACAATCACCAGGTGGTAGGTATGGCTTTGCAGCAAGGCCAGCGCATCAGCGCCACTGGCAGCCTCATCAACATCATGCAGGCTGGCGCTGGCCAGTTTGGCGCGCAGGTACAGGCGCGCATCGCGCCCGGCGTCCACCACCAATACCCGCCGGGTGCTGGCTGGCGCACCTTCAAGCGCCATGGGCGCAGTGTCTTCTTCGGCGTCGAGTTGCACGTCCATGTCTTGAGTGTGCTCCAGTTCGAGGTCCAGCGAAAGAGCCTTGGTGCGCACCGGCGCAAATTCCGCGTCCAGCGCCTCAATTACCGCCGACCACCTGACCGGCGCTGCGAACACCCGCCAAGCGTCGGCCGGGGCGCCGTGTCCCACCCAGACCAGCCGGATGCCATCATTCGCCGGGTTGGCCAGTTCCAGCACGGCTTCCCAGCTGTCGCCATCCACCAGCATCACCACAGGGGGTTCGCGTGATGTCGGCGTCCACGGCGAATAGGCCATTGCGCCAGATTCGGACAGGCGGAACACCGTGTCCAGCGCGTGGCGCTCGGGCTCGCTAAAGCCGAAGTACTTGACAAAAATCTGCTTCACAGTCCCGCCGCTCCGTCATTGTTTGCTCTGGATTATGCGGGTTTCAGACGCTCCCCAGCGGCGTTGCCGACAACCCGCAGGCCGCATAAAAGCAGGTGAATAAGCTTATGCGCATAAGTGAACTACAAATATGTCGTTTGTTTTCATAAGCCGCCCCCCTAAAGTACCCGGCTTATGCATGATTTCGTATTCGTCTTCGCTGGTTTTGCGGTGGGTCTGGTGGTTGGCCTGACCGGGGTCGGTGGCGGCTCGCTGATGACGCCCCTGTTGATCTTCTTTTTCGGCGTCAAACCGCACTTGGCGATTGGCACCGACCTGCTGTTTGCGGCCTTCACCAAGATGGGGGGCACGGTCAGCCTCGCGCGCGCGCGCATCGTCGACTGGAAAATTGTCGGCCAGACCGCAGCGGGCAGCATCCCGGCTTCGCTGGCCACCTTGTATGCCTTGCACCTGCTCGGACCGGCCAGCCCGGCCGCCCATGCGGTGATGACCACCACGCTGGGCGTCGCCTTGCTGCTGACGGCCATCGCCATGCTGTACAAGGCGGTTTATGGCAAGGCCGCTCCGCGCCATATCGAAGCGTCGGCACTGCACGCCGCGACGCAGGCCCGGCATTGGGCCCTGCCCATCCTGTTTGGCGCGGTGATAGGCGCCATGGTCACCATCACCTCGGTCGGCGCTGGAGCCATTGGCGTGATCGTGCTGATGCTGCTTTACCCCACCCTGCCCTTGCCGCGCATCGTCGCCGCCGACATTGCCCATGCCGTGCCGCTGACGCTGGTGGCCGGCCTGGGCCACGCGTCCATCGGCTCGGTGGACTGGGTGCTGCTGGCCAAGTTGCTGGCCGGCTCGTTGCCCGGTATTTGGCTGGGCGCGCGCCTGGTGACACGCACCCCTGACCGCTGGATACGTTCCCTGCTTTCCGTGCTGCTGGCCTATGCCGGCGTCAAGCTCATCGCCATCTGAATCTTTTTTTGATCCCTGACAGCTACTCCTGACAGTTATGTACCAATACACAGACTTTGACCGCCAGTTCGTGAAAGCCCGCGCCGACCAGTACCGTGACCAACTGGGCCGCTGGCAGGCTGGCCAGTTGCCGGAAGACGAATTCCGCCCGCTGCGCCTGCAAAACGGCTGGTATGTGCAGCGTTACGCGCCCATGCTGCGTGTGGCCGTGCCTTATGGCGAGCTGTCGAGCGCCCAGGTGCGTGTGCTGGCGAAAATTGCCCGCGAGTACGACCAGCCCAACGCCGCGATGTTCGCCGACGCCCAGGCGGCCCAGGACAAGCTCGGCCCGGTCAATCTGAAAAACGGACTGTCGGTGGCCTCCAGGCTGACCGCCGGCTACGCCCACTTCACGACGCGCCAGAACATCCAGTACAACTGGATCCCGCTGGACAAGTCGGCCGACGTGATGGACCTGCTGGCCAGTGTCAACATGCACGGTATCCAGACCAGCGGCAACTGCATACGCAACATCACCAGCGACGAACGTGCCGGCATCGCGGTCGACGAAATCGCCGACCCGCGGCCTTTTGGCGAGATCCTGCGCCAGTGGAGCACGCTGCACCCCGAATTCGCCTTTTTGCCGCGCAAGTTCAAGATCGCCATCAGCGGCGCAAAGGAAGACCGCGCCGCTACCGCCTGGCATGACGTCGGCCTGCACCTGATCCGCAATGCCGAAGGCGAGCTGGGTTTCAAGGTGCTGGTGGGCGGGGGCATGGGCCGCACGCCCATTATTGGCACCGTGATCCGCGAGTTTTTGCCCTGGCACCAGATCATGAACTTCATTGAGGCCATCGTGCGCGTGTACAACCGCTACGGCCGCCGCGACAACATGTACAAGGCGCGTATCAAGATCCTGGTCAAGGCTGAGGGCCAGAAGTACATCGACGACGTTGAAGCCGAGTACCAGCAGATCATGGAACACGACGGCGGCCCGCATACCATCACCCAGGCCGAGCTGGACCGCGTGACGGCGTCTTTTGTGCCCCCCACGCTCAAGTGCGACCGCAAAAGCGCCGACGCCAAAATCGCCGGCATCCTGCGCGCGGCTGCCGAGGACGACATCGAGTTCGGCCGCTGGCTCAAGCAAAACGTGGCGCCGCACAACAACCCCGACTTGCGCGCGGTGACGCTGTCTTTCAAGCGCCTGGGCCAGGCGCCCGGCGACGCGACCGCCGACCAGCTCGATGTGGCTGCCGACCTTGCCGACCAGTTCAGCGCTGGCGAGGTGCGTGTCACGCACGACCAGAACCTGCTTCTGCCGTGGGTGCGCTGCGACGAGTTGCCCGAGCTGTGGCGCGCCGCGCGCAAGGCCGGTTTTGCGCGCCCCAACATCCGCCTGTTGACCGACATGATTGCCTGCCCCGGCGGCGATTTCTGCTCACTGGCCAATGCGCGCTCGATCCCGATTGCCGAAGCCATCACCGAGCGCTACCAGGACATGGACGAGTTGCATGACCTGGGTGAGATCGACCTGCACATCAGCGGTTGCATCAACTCCTGCGGCCACCACCACAGCGGCCACATCGGCATCCTCGGCGTCGACAAGGACGGCAAGGAGTGGTACCAGGTGACGCTGGGCGGTTCCGACGGCTCGACCCTGAGCGGCGCGCCTGTGCCCGGCAAGGTGGTCGGCCCGTCTTTCTCTGCCGCTGAAGTGCCTGAAGTGATCGAAGCCGTGCTCGACACCTACCGCCGGGAGCGCGAGGCCGGTGAAACCTTTGTCTCCACCCTGCGCCGCGTCGGCATTGACCCGTTCAAAACCGCCGCCAATGGCGCACGTTTTGCCGCCGCCGCTGTGGCCGCCTGAGGATCCGTCATGAAACTTTTGCCCTTTACCGATCACGCCGCCGCCGAAGACAGCAGCACCCTGGTGCTTCCCAACGACGCCGATCCGCTGTTGCCCTCTCTGGCCGGCGTGACACGTATCGATCTGTACTTCCCGAAGTTCACCGACGGCCGCGCCTTCAGCCAGGCGTTTTTGCTGCGCCGCCGCCGAGAGTTCAAGGGCGAGATACGCGCCACTGGTGATGTGCTTGCCGACCAGCTGGCACAGATGGAGCGCAGCGGCTTTGACGTCGCGGTGCTGCGCGCCGACCAGGACATGCCCACCGCCCAGCGCGTGCTGGCGTCTTACCCCGGTTATGGCGTGGGCAAATACCAGGGCGACGCCGTGGACCCGCAACCCCACTACAAGGAAGCGGCTACCGCCTGACCACCATGAGCTACGACCTCGAAAAAATCAACGCAGAACTGAGCCACAACGCGCAGGGCATGGTGGACTGGGCCGTGGGACTGGGCAAGCCCAGCATCGTCACCACCAATTTCCGACCCTTCGAGGCCGTCATCCTGCATATGGTGTCGCGCGCCAACCCGAAAGTTCCGGTGATCTGGATGGACAACGGCTACAACACAGCGGCCACCTACCGGTTTGCCGACGAAGTGACAAAGCTGCTCAAGCTGAACCTGCACATTTACCTGCCGCGCCGCTCGCGTGCGCACCGCGAGGCCGTAGAGGGATCGACCCCGCCGCTGGACGATCCCCGCCATGCGGCCTTCACCGAAGAGGTCAAGCTGGAGCCCTTTGCCCGCGCCCTGCGCGAGACGGCGCCCCAGGTCTGGTTCACCGCCTTGCGCGCCACCGACACCGCCGTGCGTGCGCAAATGGACCCGGTCAGTGTCAACCCCGACGGCCTGGTCAAGGTTGCGCCTCTGCTGCACTGGTCGTCCAAAGACCTTTACCAGTACTGTGAGACCCATGGCCTGCCCAATAACTTTGACTACGTGGACCCTACAAAGGGCGAGGACAACCGCGAATGCGGCCTGCACCTCGCACACTGACCTATGAACGCCAGAACACCCCCCAGCCTGCTGACAGCCGACCCGGTGATCTCCGTCGCGCGCCTGTCCAACGCCCACCTCGACGCGCTCGAGGAGGAAACGATTTTCATCCTGCGCGAAGTCGCGGCCGCCTTTGAGCGCCCGGCCCTGCTGTTTTCGGGCGGCAAGGACTCGCTGGTCATGCTCAAGTGCGCTGAAAAGGCCTTCGGCGTGGGCCGCATTCCCTACCCGCTGCTGATGATTGACACCGGCCACAACTTCCATGAAGTCACCGACTTCCGCGACCTGCGCGCCAGGGAACTGGGCGCCGAGCTGATCGTGCGCAATGTGGAAGACTCGATGAAACGCGGCACCGTGCGCTTGGCGTATCCGGGCGAGTCGCGCAATGTGCATCAGTCGGTGACGCTGCTCGAAGCGATTGACGAGTTCCGCTTCGACGCCCTCATCGGCGGCGCGCGCCGCGACGAGGAAAAGGCAAGAGCCAAGGAGCGCATCTTCTCGCACCGCGACAGCTTCGGCCAGTGGCAGCCCAAGGCCCAGCGGCCGGAACTGTGGACGCTGTTCAATACCCGGCTGCAGCCCGGCGAACATTTCCGCGTGTTCCCGATCTCCAACTGGACCGAGCTGGACGTCTGGCAGTACATTGAGCGCGAAAACATCGCCCTGCCTTCGCTGTACTACGCGCACCAGCGCAAGGTGGTCGAACGCAAAGGCCTGCTGGTGCCGGTGACGGACCTCACCCCCGCGCGCGACGGCGAGCAAGTGGTCGAAAAAACCGTGCGTTTCCGCACCGTGGGCGACATCACCTGCACCTGCCCGGTGGACAGCGCGGCTGCCACCGCCGCCGAGATCGTGATCGAAACCCTGGCCGCCGATGTCAGCGAGCGCGGCGCCACACGCATGGACGACAAGACATCTGACGCTTCCATGGAAAAGCGCAAGAAAGACGGGTATTTCTGATGAGCACTACTGATTTGATAGCTGATGACGAAATACCGGCGGGGGCTACAGGCCAAAATGACCTGAAGTCCGCGCTGAAGTTCATCACCTGCGGCTCGGTCGATGATGGCAAAAGCACGCTGATCGGCCGCCTGCTGGTGGACAGCAAGGCCGTGCTGCAAGACCATCTGGCCGGCGTGCAGCGTGGCGGCGAGACCGATCTAGCCCTGCTGACCGACGGGCTGTCGGCCGAACGCGAACAGGGCATCACCATCGACGTGGCCTACCGCTACTTCAACACCGAAAACCGCAAATTCATCATCGGTGACGCGCCTGGCCACGAGCAGTACACCCGCAACATGGTCACTGCCGCATCGAGCGCCGACGCCGCCGTAGTGCTGGTTGATGCGACCAAGCTGGACTGGAAAAACCCGTCTATGGAACTGCTGCTGCAGACCCGCCGCCACTCGCTGCTGGTCAACCTGCTGCGCGTGCCGTCCATCGTGTTTGCGGTCAACAAGCTCGACGCCGTCGAAGATGCCACGCTGGCCTTCGCCAATATCCAGAGTGCGCTCAAGGCCTTCGCGGCGGCAGCGCGGATTTCGGTCCAGGCCATCGTGCCGGTGTCGGCGCTGAAGGGACACAACGTGGTGGACGCCAGTCCCGGCTGGTGCGGCTATGAAGGCCTGTCGCTGCTGCAGTTGCTCGAACAATTGCCGGCGACACCGGCGGAAGCAAGCGAAGCGTTTGCCTTCCCGGTGCAGTGGGTCGAAAAATTCTCCTCTTCCTCGGACACCTCACAAGGCCGCCGCGTCTTCTGGGGCCGCGTAGCCACCGGCGGCATACAGCCCGGCCAGACTGTCACGGTACTGCCGGGCGGGCAAAGCGCCGTGGTGGCCCAGGTGCTGGACCACACGCGCCAGCCGGCCGCCGTGCTAGCCGGCCACAGTGCCGGCATCGTGCTGGACCGCGAAGTCGACGTGTCGCGCGGCGACTGGCTGCTGGCAACGGACACCTTCGAGCCGACGCGCGAACTGTCAGTCACCATCGCCTGGATGGACGACGAGCCGCTGGTCGCCGGGCGTGTTTACTGGGCGCTGCACGGCCATCGCTGGGTCAAGGCCAGGGTCAAACGCATCGTGCACAGGCTTGATGTCAACACGCTTGCCGAGGAAGATGCCAGCGAGCTGCCGCCCAACGCCATCGGCCATATCGAATTGAGCCTGCAGGAAGCGCTGGCCACCCTGCCTTACGCGCGCTCGCGCGTGCTCGGCTCGCTGGTGCTGGTGGACACCGCCTCCAACAAGACCTCGGGTGCCGCACTGATTCTTTGACGGGGCATCAGCCCCGCCGCCGCCTGCATTCACCCTGTTTGCGGAATCCTCTTAAAATCTAGGGTTTCCACCGATCCCCGCCAGAACAACATGACTCACATCGTTTCCGAATCCTGCATCCGCTGCAAGTACACCGACTGCGTGGATGTCTGCCCGGTCGACTGCTTCCGCGAAGGCCCGAACATGCTGGTGATCGATCCGGACGAATGTATCGATTGCGCGGTCTGCATCCCCGAGTGCCCGGTGAATGCGATTTATGCCGAGGAAGACGTACCCGCCGACCAGATCGCCTTCATCAAGCTCAATGTCGAACTGAGCAATGCCCCAGGCTGGAAAAGCATCACCAAGCGCAAGGAAGCGCTGCCCGATGCCGAAGATTGGAAAGACAAAACCGGCAAATTGACAGAGCTGATCCGCTGATCATGTATTCAGCAAACGGACGCCGCGGAACTGGCTTTGCCAGACCGCACGCGTCGTCCCCTGCAAGGGGAGGTGGTGCTACACGAAGTGAGCGTCCGGCAGGGGTGTGCCAGTGATTCAGACCGACGCGCTCGTGATCGGTGCCGGGCCGGTCGGCTTGTTTCAGGTGTTTCAGCTTGGCTTGCTCGACATCAAGGCTCATGTGGTCGATTCGCTGCCGCATCCCGGCGGCCAGTGCGCCGAGTTGTATGCCGACAAGCCAATTTACGACATCCCCGGCACGCCCCGCACCACCGGCCGCGAGCTGGTCGCCAGCCTTCTCCAGCAAATCAAGCCTTTCGGCGCAAGCTTTCATCTTTGTCAGGAAGTCAGCACGCTGGCGCAGCAAGACGACGGACGTTTTCTGGTCGAAACATCGCGCACGTCCTTTCTGGCCAAAACCATTTTTATCGCCGCGGGCGTGGGATCCTTCCAGCCCAAACGCCTGAAGATCGCCGGGCTGGACAGCTTTGAAGGATCCCAGCTCTTTCACCATGCCGACGAATCCGCACGGTTCGCTGGTAAAAACGTTCTGGTGGTGGGTGGCGATGAAGCGGCGGTGGACTCGGCGATCCGTCTGGCCGGGCCCGGGCCGCAGCAGTCAAAAAGTGTGACCTTGCTGCACCGGCGTGATGTGCTGCAAGCCTCTGCGGAAGTCCTGGCACATTTCGGAGCCTTGCGCGAAAGTGGCGCCGCCTCTTTCCAGGTCGGCCAGGTCACTGATATCACCACTGAAGATGGCAAACTGACAGCGGCGCGCATCACCGACGTGGACGGCAACACCACTGCATTGCCGGTGGATTGCATGCTGGTCCTGCTCGGCTTGTCACCCCGGCTGGGACCGCTGAGCCAATGGGGCCTGGCGATGGAGCGCAAGCAGCTTCAGGTGGATACCGAAAAATTTTCCACCAGCATCCCCGGCATCTTTGCAGTCGGCGACATCAACACCTACCCCGGCAAGAAAAAGCTGATCCTCTGCGGCTTTCATGAATGCACGCTGGCGGCTTATGCTGCGGCCGAAATCATCTTCCCCGGTCAGAAGATTCCGTTTCAATACACCACCACCAGCCCAAAGCTGCACAAACTGCTGGGCGTGGAATTGCCGCGGGCGGACTGACCCCAGAGCTTCTACACCAGCGCTTTGAGCCGCATCGGCACAGGCGCATGGCCATGATTGAGCGGGCCGCCGCCGGCGCCGGTCTTGACCGCTGCCCCGGCGACCATGGCCGCACGCACATAGGCCCGCGCCATTTCAACCGCATCCAGCAGAGGCATTCCCAACGCCAGACCGGCGGCAATCGCCGATGACAAGGTGCAACCGGTGCCATGCGTGTTGGCACTCGGGATCCGGGGAGCCTGCATCCAGTGTTTGGCGCCACCTGAGGTCAGCAGCAGGTCGATCACGGTATCGCCCGGCAAGTGCCCCCCTTTGAGCAACACCGCATGCGCGCCCCGCTCCAGCAATTCGGCCGCTGCGAGCTCCATGTCCTGTGCATTGTGCAAAGGTCGCCCCACCAGCAGAGCTGCCTCGTCAAGATTCGGCGTGACCAGCGCAGCGCGCGGGAACAACTCGCGCACCAGCACCTCAATCGCGGGGTTGGCAATCAACACAGCACCGCTGGTGGCCACCATGACCGGATCAAGCACCACATTGCGCAGCGCATGGCGGTCTATCGCCCCCGCCACCGCCATCACGATCTCTGGCGCATGCAGCATGCCTATCTTTACGGCATGAACGCCGATGTCCTCGACCACCGCGTCAATCTGATGGCTCAGCATCTCCGGTGGCACCCCGTGAATGGCGCGAACACCGAGCGTGTTCTGCGCGGTCAGGGCGGTGATGGCCGTCATGCCGTAACAACCCAGCGCGGCAATCGTCTTCAGGTCGGCCTGAATGCCCGCGCCGCCGCCGCTGTCGGACCCGGCAATCGACAACACGCGCGGGTACTCGAATTCAAGAGAGATGTTGTTCATGAAGAAAAATACCAGAGGGGCCGCAGCCTGCGGGAGGCGATGCCAGATTATCGGGGAAGCAACGCGCGCCTCGCGAGCCGGCAATCTGCACCCGAATGCCCGCCACGGGGGCCGCCTCAGCAGCAGACCCGCAGAAAATTCAGGCTATAATCTTTGGCTGTATTCCTCAATAGCTCAGTTGGTAGAGCGCCGGACTGTTAATCCGTAGGTCCCTGGTTCGAGCCCAGGTTGAGGAGCCAAATTTCAAAGCCCGGTCGCGTGTTGCGTCCGGGCTTTTTTCGTTGGACGCGTTACCATTTACGCAGGCCGTGGTCCCGCGCTCAGGGCGAGAGCCCACCGCCCTACTCACTGCATGCATAAGCCTCCCCACTCCCCTCCCTGGCTCGCTGCCGACGAGGCGTTTCCACCTGTGGAT
>NZ_JACDDD010000139.1 GCF_013817205.1 Polaromonas sp. | reverse complement strand
CGGCCATGGTGACGGGCGGGGTGCTTGCGGGTCTGAATCTGACACCGACCGGCACGCCCACCCCGAGCGGTGGTGCCCAGTTCTTCATGGACCAGCTTGGGCAGAACCTCAAAGCCGGGGTGGCCAAGGCATTGATCAGCACAGCGATCAATGGGGGGAGTCTGGAGGACAGCCTGAAGGCCAACCTGACGACTGCCTTCATTGATACGGCTGCGGCGCAGGGGGCCAACTGGATAGGTGATGCAAACCTGGATACCTTTACCAACAAAATAGCGCACGCGCTCGCTGGCTGCGCAGCGGGCGCGGCAAGAGCGGGCAGCGAAGGCTGCGCGGCAGGGGCCATTGGCGCTGCTGTCGGAGAGATGGCGGCGGAGGCCTATGGACGGCACCCTGATACAGCGCAATTTGCGGGAATGATCAGCGCTATTGCTGCTGCGGTGGCTGGGGGCAATGCGGAGCAGATCAACCTGGCCAGTGCTGCTGGGGCCAATGCGGCTGCGAATAATTACGCAAGTCACAGTCCATATGCAAAAGTCAAAGCGGCTGTGGCAGCAGAAAACGCGAGGCTGACTGAACTGTGCGGCGCAAACTGCACACAAGCAGACTTCAACCGAATCGACAATCAGGTTCGACAAGTGGAGTTCGCCGCGACGATGATTGAGGTGAGCCAGAGAACTTCACTTACTCCTGCGCAGACCATACAGCTAGCCGAAACCGTAGCAGCCTTGTTGCCTTTCTACGGCACACCGATCGCGCTTTATCAGGCCATTAGTGGCCAGAGCCTGACGGGTACTGATCTTTCAGGAGCTGAAAGGTTTTTTAATGGGGTGGCGGCGGCCATTCCGATCGGCACTGTGGCTTATAAGCTGATTGGCGGCGCGGTTGCGGACATGCGCTTGGCAGCCAGCTTTGGCGGATTCAGCGCAGATGGCAAAGCGCTGATGGATTTCAGTAAACTCTCGAGCCAGCAAAAGGGTGTCGTCGGCGAATTGCTTGGGGCCAACACCGTGCAAAATGCCCTGCCAGGAGCTACCCGTCTTGGACGTCTAGGTGAAATCGGTAGCCAGGGCATTGACGATTTGTACAAGGTCACAAGCGCGAGTGCAGACTATGTGATCGTGGAGTACAAGTTTGGGAGTTCTGCACTCAAAACAACGGCAGATGGCGTGCAGATGAGTGATGGTTGGGTGTTGGGTAATGAAAGACTTTTTAATGCGGCAGGGAAAAATTCTACTGAGCAGGCTGCAATTGAAGTTGCGCTAAGGCAAGGGCGCATAGAAAAATGGGTGGTGCATACCGATCCTGCGGGGGGCACTTCAATTTGGATTGTGGATTCTGCTGGGAAGATCGCAAAGGCTGATTCCACCATAACAAGCAAACTGTTGGGTGGCCGGAAATGATGCGCGACGCCATTGGAACGATTGAATACTGGAATGAGTGGGTTGTTTTTGAGGCGGAGACGATAGCAAAATTCTCCAAGCTAAGAGAGGAACCTTCTGCAAATCCATCGTATGAACCGCAATTTGTTCGCGACCTCGCATTCAGGTATATGAAGCTGATGCTCCGCCGCTATTCCCGAGGCGATTCAACCGGCGAGCTCGCCCAGTATTTTGAGCCGTTGCTGCGCTTCTGGAAAGAATCTATGCAACTGGGTCAGTCAGTCTGGACGCCCGAGCAGCAACGCAAACGCCACACCTGGGCCATCAACTTCGAGCATTACAACGACAGTTTCTGGCTGGTGGCGCTGGCATTGTGTCTTGAGGTTTCCGACGATCAATGGGTTCACCTGCTGGATTTGATCGACAACGAAGGCGAGGACGCCTTGCTCGATCGCATCATCGCCACTCGCCAGCCGGGCAGAAAGATCGGCCCGTCACTGCTCTATCCGAAACCCTACGCCCGTCTACTCGAAGCCATCGATGCGCCAGCGCACAAACAGGCCAAGTTGCTTCAGAGATTCGTCGAGCATTGGTATGTGGAAATCGAAAATGCGCCTAGATCAGGCAAGCAGGCCCAGGGCTACCCGATCCGGCGCCCCTACTGGTATGGGTACCACACGCCAATGAAAGGCGGGTACTTCGGTTTCTGGTGCCTGGAAGCAGTCGCAGCAGCCAAAGCATTCGGTCTGGATGACAGCCTGTGCGTCGGCCACCCGCACTACCCTGGCGACCTGTTGCGCGGCAACGTGGTCACACCTGCCAATGCAAGCCGGTTGCCGGCGCAACTGGTGAAGTCGCTCAATGCACCTGAGCCGATGCCCGTTGGCACTCCTGAGCAAATTTCGAATTGGGAGGCTTTCAAACGGGTGATTGTCAACAAGCTGAGGCCTTATTGATCCGGCCCTGTGAAGTCATATGTTTTTCGATTTTCCCTGCAAGCGGAGTCGTCAGCTTGCGATGGGTAAGCCCTTTACTTCAGATGCCGCGTTGACGAATATAGTAGAGAAGCTGTACCGACCGAATGCCACCATAGGTAGTGGTAGTACCGCTGCTGCGGTGAGAGTGGAGTTGGCGACTGGCCAGCCCGTTGGCGGTGCATTCCATTCACAGAAGGCCGCAGACGGGATTACTTCGTTACAGACATGGCTAGCAAAAAATCCTACGGCAAGTGCTGCAGATCGTGCAGCGGCCGAAAACATAATGCGGGACATGAGCAACGCACTGAGGGGCCTCTAATGAATATGAGTTGCCAAAATTTTGTTAACGAGATCGTTGCACTATCGGAGGGTATGCAGGTTAGCCATCGCGAGACCGTAGAGTACTTTTCTCCCAACGAGCCTCCTGTCACGGCGTTGTTTGCAGCTATTGGAGACCGAATTGCAAAAGACTTTGACGGCACCAGCGCGGATGTAAACCAGCGCGTGTTTGGCTTAATAGAGGATGCAATGGCCGGCGAGAGTATTCAATTAATGACTGCTGTAGCAACAGGTTTAATCGAGGCCCTTGCAACTCAGAAGGATCGAAATGAAGGCTTGTGGTTGCGTATTTCGCCCATGTTAGGTACGCGGTCGTTGTATCACGCCAAGGCTTGGTTGGAATCGTGAGGCTGCCGCTAGTAACCTGTCGTAGAGGCCTTCTTTTCCAAACCATCAGCTTCCCAAATCGCTGCCTCTTCTTCATGCCTTAGAACGGCACAAGCTCTGCCCGATTTGTCGCGACCACCGCAAAGACTGTTTCACAGAAACTTATACCTCAAATGCCGAATGCATATTCCGAACGAAATCAGCACCTCGCCCTTTAAATTCGGCAATAGTTAGCTATTGTTTTTATAGTGCGTTGGGAAGCGAATATCCAAAGTTATTTTAGTAGCGAAGTCACCGACACCATGACCCTTGTCGCCAGCGACGCCCTGCTCAGCACCAGCGCCGCCGGCGCGGGCAACTACCAATACACCGGCATAGACCGCATAGCCGGTCTGTACGTGACTGCCCCAGGCGGCACCCTGCTGGCCAGCGCCGGGCGCGACATCAACCTCCTGGCCGCCCAGCTGCTCAACGACGCCCCCACCGCAGCAGGGCAACCTGCGGGCAGCACCACCCTCACAGCCGGGCGCGACATCCATCTGGGCGCCATCAACCAGAGCGAACAAAGCAACGCCACCCTGGACCCGCGCAACTACATCCGCTTCGGCCAAAGCAGCGATGTAGGCACCACCATCGCAGGCCAGGGCAACGTCACCCTGATCGCCGGCAACAACCTGACCGCCAAAGCCGCAGACATCACCAGCGAACAAGGCGCAGCAGGCCTGTACGCCGGCAACGACATCACCCTGCTGGCAGGAGCTGCCACCCGCAACATGTCCACCGCCTCCTTTGCCGAGGGCAGCAGTTTCTTCAGCTCCGGCAGCACCGAGATCAAAAACCACCAGTCGGTCAGCACTGCCCAAGTCACCACCATCAAGGGCGACAGCGCCAGCGTCTTTGCCGGACACGACGCCCTGCTCGAAGGCACCCGCATCATCGCCAGAGGCAACGCAACGGTAGCCGCCGGCAACAACCTCATCGCCGCAGCCGCCCAGGACAGCC
>NZ_JACDDD010000138.1 GCF_013817205.1 Polaromonas sp. | reverse complement strand
GCCCTATCGGATATATACCTCCGGCAGAAGCTGAGGCAAACTACTACCGGCAACTCGCCAGTCAAGCCTCCACGGTGGAGGCATGACTTAAACCAAACAGCCTCCATGAAACCCGGGGCGATTCATTCCGGTTCAATCACCGGCACATAAGCCTCTACAAAGCGCTGCTATCCTTGCTACGCAGCAATCCTCTTTAACGGGCTTTGCTTCCTAAGCCCCCTATTTAATAGCAATCGAACGGGCGCCGGCTGCAGACACAGTATCCAGCCCATCCTCAACCAGAGGCGCACCACCCAGCCTCTCACCGATAATCGCCGGTTATGTCCGAAATCACCGATATTGAAAAACAGGTCAAACGCCGCCGTACGTTTGCCATCATTTCCCACCCCGACGCGGGCAAAACCACGCTGACCGAAAAGCTGCTGCTGTTCTCCGGCGCGATCCAGATCGCCGGCAGCGTCAAGGCGCGCAAGGCCGCGCGCCACGCCACATCGGACTGGATGGAGATCGAAAAGCAGCGGGGCATCTCGGTGGCGTCGTCCGTGATGCAGATGGAATACCGCGATTGCGTGATCAACCTGCTGGACACCCCCGGCCACCAGGATTTTTCGGAAGACACCTACCGCGTGCTGACTGCCGTGGATGCTGCGCTGATGGTGATCGATGCGGCCAATGGTGTTGAGCCGCAAACCCGCCGCCTGCTGCAGGTCTGCCGCGCCCGCAACACGCCCATCCTGACCTTCGTCAACAAGATGGACCGCGAGGTGCAGGACCCGATGAGCGTGATGGACGAGATCGAACAGGAGCTGGGCATGACGGTGGTGCCGTTCACCTGGCCGGTCGGCATGGGCAAGCTGTTCCACGGCGTGTTCGATCGGCGCGAAAAACGCATGCGCGTGTTCAGCCCTGGCGAGGACAAGGCCGGCGGTGACGATGAGATCCTGGCCGGACTGGACAACGCCGAAGCCGCCAAACGTTTTGGCGCCGAGTTCACGCAGGCGCAGGGCGAGCTGGAGCTGCTGGAAGGCGCCTCGCCCGAATTCAGTCGCGCCGATTTCCTGAGCGGCAAACAGACGCCGATGTTTTTCGGCTCTGCAATCAACAACTTCGGCGTGCAGGAAGTGCTGGATGCGCTGGTCGATCTGGCGCCGGCCCCGGCAGAGCGCGCAGCGATGCAGCGCGTGGTGCAACCCTCAGAGAAAAAATTCTCCGGCGTGGTCTTCAAGATCCAGGCCAACATGGACCCGGCGCACCGCGACCGCATCGCCTTCCTTCGCGTGGCCAGCGGCGAGTTCACACGCGGCATGCGTCTGAAGGTGGTGCGCAGCGGCAAAGAGTTGCGCCCCAACACGGTGGTGAGCTTCATGAGCCAGCGCCGAGAGTTGCTGGACACCGCATTTGCGGGCGACATCATTGGTATCCCCAACCATGGCGTGCTGCAGCTTGGCGACACGCTGACCGAAGGCGAAGCCCTGCAGTTCACCGGCCTGCCCTTTTTCGCGCCCGAGATGTTCCGCGCCGTCGAAGTGGCTGACCCGCTGCGCAGCAAGCAGTTGCGCGCGGGCCTGACGCAGCTCGGCGAGGAAGGCGCAATCCAGGTGTTCCGGCCCATCGCCGGCTCCTTGCTGCTGCTGGGCGCCGTCGGGCAGCTTCAGTTTGAAGTCGTGGCGCACCGCCTTGAGCATGAATACGGCGTCAAGGCGCGCATCATGGGCAGCCAGTTCAACCTGGCGCGCTGGGTCACGAGCGAGGACCCGAACGAGCTGAAAAAATTCATGGACGCCAACTCCCACCGCGTCGCACTCGACGCGGTGGATGCGCCTACATTGCTGGTGGACCACAGTGCCACTTTACGGGCCGTGGAACAGCAATGGCCCAAGATCAAGTTCCATGCGCTGCGCGAACACGCGGGGCTGGTGTTTCACTCCAAGATCTAGGAATTTCGGGGATTTAACAAGCCTTTTCAGTCTTTAGCCCTTGTCCAGCGGGCGCAAGCAGCTATCAATTTAATAGCAAACTACCCGACAGTCGCCGGGCTTCCCGGCTCAGGGGGCAATCTGCAGTTGCCCGGGCTCCAACAGCACAAAGTGGGCAAAGCGTCCTTTGTGGCGCTTGCCGTCATCGCTGACGATGACGATATATGGCACACCATCAATCAGGGCCGCACTCACCCCTTCGGCCCGCGCGAAGTGCTGCAAACCGGGAACCACCACGCGGCGCGCAGGCGACAGGGGCTGACCGCTCCAGAACCAGAGCCCAAATGTCTGGTCCACCAAGGAGGCAGGTCCGCTGATGATGAGGTAGCCGCTCAGCGCAGCGGTCCAGGCCATGCCGCGTATGCCCTGCCCGCCGAGATCCAGCGTGAGCAAGTCTTTGGCCACGAGCGGGGCCTCGTTGGCTTCAAAAATCGCAGACGGGTTGTCGATGCTGGCGATGATGGCTGCGCCGTCCAGCAGGGGACTACGGAGCCCGACCAGCAGCCGCTGTCCGTCGGGCGTGATCTCCAGCGCCTCGATATTGAGACCGCCGTCCAACTTGACGTCTTCTATCCGGGCTGCAGTGGCCAGCACCGGGTGCGCTTCGACCAACGCCGGCTTGAGCCCGCTGGCAACAAGGGGTTCTCGAACGCGGTCTCCGTCAATCCGGAACCGCACCAGCTTGTCGCGGTTCTTCTTCTCCTCGCCGTTGTCGTTGCGTGAATGCGAAGTCAGCGCATACAAATACCCTTGGCGGTCGGCCGTCAACCCCTCCAGGTCATCAAGCTTCCAGAACGTGTCGTTGCCCTCAAACCACCCTGGACCCACGGCCCGGCTCTTGCACGTGCCGTCCGCGTTGAGGGTAATCAGACTGAATGGGTGCGCCTGTTCGTCCTCCACCACCAGAAAACGACCGTCGGCAAGCTGCTGGATAGCCGATGGCTCGTAGATATCGGTGAGTGGCAGGAATCGGGGCACTGCGGCGGAAGATATAGGCATGCAGGCGCTCCAGCGGAATTTAGGCCTCGACTATAGCGATCCCACCGGCTGTATCCTGACGAACGGACAGTTGGCAAACCGCCCGCCCTTCTTTTTCCCATAAGCTATGGGGATGTCCCGACAGGCTGTTGTTTACGGTTTTTGGCTCGCGCTGCTTTGCCTGGTATTGCGGCCGGGCCAGGCGCAGGACTTTAGCCGCGTTGACAGCGACAGCGTCACCATCACACTGTCCGAACCCTTGCGATGGATCGCGGTCCCGAAAGGAAGCATCACCTCGCCAGAGGCGTTTGCCGCCGCCGGCCCTTGGCCCATGCAGCCCTACACCGCGAGCACGGTTCTGCCCACCTCGCCCAGCCAGGACGTCTGGGTCACTTTTTCGCTGCCGCCCACTGAGACTCTCAAAACCTGGTTCATCCGGTTGCCGGGCCAGGTACCGTCCATGGTCAGCCTGTTTTCGCCCGGTCCCGGGGGCAACTGGCTGGTGCAGTCTGCCGGTATGACGCTGGCGCCCGCCGACTGGTCCCTGCAAACGCGTATTCCGAGTTTTGAGCTCCAGACCCACACCGACCGTACGCGGATCTACTACATGCGTTTCGAAAATGCCCGCCCCCTCACTGGACGGCCCATGTTGCTGTCCCCCATCGAGTATGTAAACGGCGCATCCCAAGTGGGCGTGGTGATCGGGCTGATGTGGGGCATGTTCAGCGTGCTGGCCGCGCTGAGCATCGCCGCCTTCGTGATGGCCCGCAACCGCGTGTTCCTGTGGTTCGGCGCGGTGGTCGTGACATTGATGTTCACGCAACTGGTGCTGATTGGCTACGGTGGCTTACGCATGTGGCCCGGCAGCGCGCACCTCAACCAGGTCATGGGTTGGGTCTCTGCCGCCCTGAGCATGGCCGCAGGCGCCTGGTTTTGCGCCCATGCCAGCTATGCCCGCAGTAGCCACCCACCTATCTACAGGCTGCTGCTGGCCGTCACCGCCGGCAGCCTGTTGATGGCGGGGCTGATGGCGATGGACCGGAACTTCATTCCGCGCGACCTGCGCAACCTGTGGCTGGCGTTCGCCACCTT
>NZ_JACDDD010000078.1 GCF_013817205.1 Polaromonas sp. | reverse complement strand
ATGATCCTGATCTCCGCGGTGGCGTCGATCCTGTTCCTCGGGGGTTGGCAGCCGTTCTTCTCGCTCGGACTGGACATCGGGCCGCAATGGCTGTGGGACTGGTTCTGGTTGTTCCTGAAGACCGCCTTCATGGTCAGCCTCTTCGTCTGGTTCCGCGCCAGCTTCCCGCGCTACCGCTACGACCAGATCATGCGCCTGGGCTGGAAGATATTCATTCCGGTCACCCTGGTCTGGCTGGTCCTGATCGCTATTTGGATCCAGACCCCGTGGAACATCTGGAATTGATATTCCCCCCGACGCGCCTTCGGCGCCTCCCCCCTCGGGGGCGCCGCCAGCGGCCCGGCGAAGCCGGATCCGCGGTGTCCGCTGGAAAGATCACTTTTACATTGGATGGTCGTGTTGCGGAGGCCGTGGAAGGCGAAACCATTTTTCAAGCCGCAGAGCGTGCAGGCGTCGAAATCCCGCGCCTGTGTTACCAGGAGGGCATGCGTCCAGACGGTAACTGCCGCGCCTGCGTGGTGGAGGTCAAGGGTGAACGCACCCTGGCCCCCAGTTGCTGCCGTGCGGTCACGCCTGGCATGGAGGTGCAGGTGCAGAGTGAGCGTGCGCTCAAGAGCCAGAAGATGGTGCTGGAGATGCTGCTCTCCGACATGCCCGACACCGGCTACAAATGGAGTGAAACCGAAGAATCGCTGCAGCACGGAGAACTCAGCGAATGGGCCGCGCGCATGGAAGTTTCGGTGCGCCCTGAACTGAAAGCTTTGCGCCGCGAGCAGCCTATCGCTGATATGTCCCATCCTGCCATGGCGGTGAATCTCGACGCCTGCATCCAATGCAATCGCTGCGTCCGCGCCTGCCGCGAAGAGCAGGTCAACGACGTGATCGGCTACGCCATGCGCGGCGCCCACAGTGAAATCGTCTTTGACCTGAATGACCCCATGGGCGACAGCACCTGCGTAGCCTGCGGCGAATGTGTGCAGGCCTGTCCCACGGGCGCACTCATGCCGAAGACGCAAGTTGGTTCGCAGGTGGTGGATAAAAAGGTTGATTCGGTTTGTCCGTTTTGCGGCGTGGGTTGCCTCGTGACCTACAAGGTCAAGGACAACAAGATCATCAGCGTTGACGGCCGCGATGGCCCGGCCAACCATGGCCGTTTGTGTGTCAAGGGGCGATTCGGGTTTGACTACGCACACAGCCCCCAGCGCCTGACCAAGCCCCTGATTCGCAAAGAAGGTGTTGCCAAAGACCCTTCTGCCCTGCAAGACCTCAACCGCAGCAGTAACGGCTGGTCTGAAGTGTTTCGCGAAGCGAGTTGGGAAGAAGCGCTTGGGCTGGCGGCGGGCGGCCTCAAGAACCTGCGCGATACACGCGGCAAAAAATCACTGGCCGGTTTCGGCTCTGCCAAAGGCAGCAACGAGGAAGCCTACCTCTTCCAGAAACTGGTGCGCACCGGTTTTGGCAGCAACAATGTGGACCATTGCACCCGCCTGTGCCACGCCTCCAGCGTGGCAGCTTTGCTGGAGGGTGTGGGCTCGGGGGCTGTCAGCAACCAGGTCAGTGATGTGGCGCATGCCGAGCTTATTTTTGTCATTGGCTCCAACCCCACGTCAAACCATCCGGTGGCCGCCACCTGGATGAAAAATGCCGCCAAGCGTGGCGCAAAAATTGTGCTGGCCGATCCGCGTGTGACCGACATTGGCAAACATGCGTGGCGCACGCTGCAGTTCAAAGCCGATACGGACGTGGCCATGCTCAATGCCTTGATTCATGCTGTGATCGATGAAGGTTTGGTAGACCACGATTTCATCAGCAAACGCGCCAGCAACTACCAAGCGCTCCGCGAAAACGTCAAAGGCTACAGCCCCGAGGCGATGGCGCCGATTTGCGGCATACAGGCGAACACCCTGCGTGAAGTGGCGCGCGCATTTGCCACCGCCAAAGGCGCCATGATTTTGTGGGGCATGGGCATCAGCCAGCATGTGCACGGCACGGACAACGCCCGTTGCCTGATTGCACTGAGTACTGTCACTGGCCAGATTGGCAAGCCTGGCTCGGGCCTGCACCCGCTGCGCGGCCAGAACAATGTGCAGGGCGCCAGCGACGCGGGCTTGATCCCGATGATGTTTCCCAATTACCAGCGTGTGGACAACGCCGCTGCACACAGCTGGTTTGAAAATTTCTGGGACACGAAGCTGGACGACAAGCCCGGCTACACAGTGGTTGAAATCATGCACAAGGCGCTTGCGCCTGACAGCGACCCGCACAAGGTGCGCGGCATGTACATCATGGGCGAGAACCCGGCCATGAGCGACCCCGACCTGAACCATGCGCGTCATGCGCTGGCCAGTCTGGAGCTTCTGGTGGTGCAGGACATTTTTATGACCGAAACCGCGTGGCTGGCCGACGTAGTGCTGCCCGCCACCGCCTGGCCAGAAAAAACCGGTACCGTCAGCAACACCGATCGCATGGTGCAGATGGGCAGGCAGGCCATCGATCCGCCCGGCGAGGCGAGGCCCGACCTGTGGATTATTCAGCAGTTGGCCAGCCGCATGGACTTGCAGTGGCACTACCCAGGCGAACATTCTGGCGTGGCCGTCGTGTACGAAGAAATGCGCCAGGCCATGCACGCCGCCATCGCAGGCATCACTTGGGAAAGGCTGGAGCGCGAGTCCAGCGTGACCTACCCCTGCCTGAGCGCCGACGACCCGGGCCAATCCACTGTGTTCACAGAAAACTTCCCAACGCCCGATGGCCGGGTGAAGCTGGTGCCGGCGGACATCATTCCGGCGGCTGAGCGGCCTGACGCCGACTTTCCGTTTGTATTGATCACCGGTCGCCAGCTGGAGCACTGGCACACCGGCAGCATGACACGGCGAGCTACGGTGCTCGATGCCCTGGAGCCGATGGCAACGGCGTCCCTGTGCGGCAGCGACTTGCTGACGCTGGGCGTGCTGGAGGGCGAGGTGATCACCGTGCGCTCGCGCCGCGGCGAGGTGGTCATTCGTGTGCGGCGTGATGACGGCACGCCGCAAGGTGCGGTCTTCATTCCCTTTGCCTATTACGAAGCCGCCGCCAATTTGATGACCAACGCCGCTCTGGATCCGTTTGGAAAAATCCCGGAGTTCAAATACTGCGCTGTGGCTGTTGTGCGCGGTGGCGAGCTTACGGCGGTGGCGGGTTATCGCAGGGCAGCGGGTAGGGTCGCCTGAAGCCGGTCCGCGGCGGAGGATAAACCCCCGCCGTACACTGCGACCATGTCCGACTTCCTGATGCAGTCTCCTGGTACCGATGAGGGCGTCCGCCGTCCCTGCATCGATGTTGCCGTGGTCATGCGCCGCGAGCGCATCAACAATGCGTGGCAGCCCTGGCGCTGGTCGTTGGCAGACATCGTGCCGCAGGAGGCAGGCTTTGGCTTGCAGCCGCGCCTGCTGCTGAACGACGATCACGACGAACGCTGGTTACACCCCGGCTTCAAGGTGGAACTGTTTACCGACGACGCGGAGGGTTACTACCTCAATGTCACCACCGAGCAGCCCTGTTTCTGGGTGGTCTGGCGCATGGAGGAAGAAGCTGCGCTGGCCGATGAACCGGTTGCTGTCCCTCAGACCGTGACCTTGAGCTACCACGACGCCGGGCGCTGGCTTGACGCGCAGGAAACGGTGGAGCAGATTGCCGCGCCACGCGGCGTAGTGCTGTGGATGAAAAACTTTGTCGATACCCACCATGTGCTTGAAGCCAAACGTCGGCAGCGTCCACAAAGTTTCAAACCGCTGACAGACCGTTTCGGCAACCCGGCGCGGGTCAGCACCGGCAAGAAATTTGGCGGCGGCAACCATGGCTGAAGGTTTTTTAGGGCGTTGGTCGCAGCGCAAGCGGCAGGTGGAAGAGGGCAAAGCGGTAGCGCCGGAGCCCACACCGCCAGCGTCACCTCTCGCTATCTCCGGCGTCGACGTGGATGCTCAGACCCTTCCCAAAATTTCTGACAGTCAGGCGCTAAGTCCAGACGCGCAGGAGATGCCGCCGCCCTTGACTGTGCAGGACGCCCAGGCCCTGACCCCGCAGTCCGACTTCAAGCCTTTCATGGCTGGCAACGTCGGACCTGATGTGCGTAACGCGGCGATGAAGCAGCTGTTTTGCGATCCACATTTCAATGTGATGGACGGGCTGGATATTTATATTGACGACTACTCCAAGTCCGATCCGATTCCCGAGTCCATGCTGCGTCAGATGGCCAGCGCGAAATTCCTGAAGCTGTTTGATGAGGACGAGGAAGATGTCGAAAAACAGAAGCTGGCCGCTGCTGCCCCGCGGGAAAGTGCGCATAACCCCGAGGGCGAAAGCGTGGCACAGTCAGACGAAGCTTCCCCTCCCGCCACGCCGGACACCATAGCCCCACAAAAGCCACGCCAACCCGGGTCTTTGACCGACTCCGGGGCCAGCCAGGAAAACCATGCCCACACTGATTTGCGACTGCAACCAGACGATGCCGCTCCAGGCCCAGGCGCTGGGCGCGGCACTTAACGAAAACCTGACACTGCACTCCACGCTGTGCCGGCGAGAGGCCGGATTATTTCAAAAAGCCATCCAGTCAGGCGATGATGTTGTTGTCGCCTGCACGCAGGAGAAGCGCTTGTTTGCCGAGGTGGGCGAGCAAACAGTGAGCGCCACGTCGGTTATCAGGTTTGTCAATATTCGTGAGACCGGCGGCTGGAGCAAAGACGCGGCCAGCGCCATGCCCAAAATCGCCGCGCTGCTGGCTGCGGCCCATTTGCCCGATGCGGAGCCTGTAGCCACCGTCACCTACAAAAGCGCAGGTCGTCTGCTGATCGTGGGCGCGCTGGATCAGGCCGAACAGGTGGCGGCATTGCTGGCCGACACACTGGACGTGACGATTTTTGCGCAAGGGGTTTCTGGTCAGCCACAGCCCGGTTTCCCGATGCAGGAGCGCAAGTACCCGGTTATCAGCGGTGCAGGCTTGCAACTGAAGGGCTGGCTGGGCGCTTTTGAAGCCTCCTGGCAAAAGAGCAACCCGATTGACCTGGACCTGTGCACACGGTGTAACGCTTGTTTGGCTGTTTGCCCAGAAGGTGCGGTCGATTTCAGCTATCAAATTGATAGCAAAAAGTGCACCGCACAACGCGACTGTGTGGCGGTCTGCAAGGTGGCCGGTGCCATTGACTTTGGCCGCGAACCGCAGGCCGTGACCGAAGCTTTTGATCTGGTGCTGGATCTCGGCATCAGCCCGCTGATTACGCTGCACGCGCCGCCGCAAGGCTACTTTGCCATCAGTGCATTCAGCGGCCTGGCATCACCGGACCTGCTTCCGACAGTCGTCAAGTTGCGCGATTTGGTGGGCGAATTTGAAAAGCCTAAATTTTTTGACTACAAACAAAAAATCTGTGCTCACAGCCGTAACGAGACAGTGGGCTGCAAGGCCTGCATAGACATCTGTTCGGCTGGTGCCGTCAGCAGCGAAAAAGATCGCCAGCAGATAGTGGTTAATCCCAACCTGTGTGTGGGTTGCGGCGCCTGCACCACGGTATGCCCAACAGGCGCGCTGACCTATGCCTATCCACGCGCCAGCGAGCAAGGCGTGCGACTTAAAACACTGTTAAGCACCTATGCCAAGGCGGGCGGCAAAAACGCTGCATTGCTGTTTCACAGCCAGGGCGCGGGTCAGCAAGCCGTAGAGGCACTGGGCCGTGCGGCGCGGCTGGAGAAAGCCGTGCACGGTGTGCCGGCTCAGGTCATTCCCCAAGCGTTGTGGCACACCGCCAGCGTGGGGCTGGACCTTTGGCTCAGCGCCATAGCCTTTGGCGCGTCGCAGGTTGCAGTGCTCATGACGGAAGAAGAAGCGCCGGCTTATGTGACGGGGCTGACAGAACAAATGGCAGTGGCGCAGGCTGTGCTGCACGGCATGGGCTACACCGGCACACACTTTCACTTGTTGCGCGCGGGGGGCGGGCAGGGCGGCGTCCAGGCGCTGGATGCGTGCCTGCAAGAGCTGGCCCGTAACCAGACCGTGTCGCCCGCTGCCCCGGCACGCTACGCCGTTGCGCAGGAGAAGCGCAGCACTCTGGACATGGCGCTCGATCACCTCATGTCGCAGGCTCCCGCCTCGCTGCCAGAGGCGATTGCCTTGCCAGCTCGCGGCTCACCCTTTGGAAGCCTGTTGGTCAACAAAGACGCCTGTACGCTGTGTCTGAGTTGCGTCAGCGCCTGTCCGTCCAGCGCCTTGCAGGACAACCCGGAGCTGCCCCAGCTCAAGTTCATTGAGAAAAACTGTGTGCAGTGCGGCCTGTGTGCCAGCACGTGCCCGGAAGATGCCATCACACTGCAGCCGCGTCTTTTGCTGACACCCCAGCGCAAAGAAGCACGCGTGCTCAATGAAAGCCAGCCCTACCACTGCATTCGCTGCAGCAAGCCCTTTGGCACGCTCAAGGCCATCGAATCTATGCTGGGCAAGCTGGCAGGGCACGCGATGTTTCAGGGCGCGGCGGCGGACCGCCTGAAGATGTGCAGCGACTGCCGCGTTATTGACATCTACTCGGCCGACAACGAGATGAAAATTACCGACATCCGCTGATCGGCCAAACACTTCAAGCTGGCACCCCGCATGAACTCATCCGCCCAACTCGTACCGTCCACGCTGGACGAAGAAACCGCCCGTGCCGAAGTCTACGGACTGCTGGCGGCGCTGTATTACGCCGCTCCCCCTGCTGAGCTGCTCGAGAACATCCGCGTCGCGGTGACCGAGGCGCCGGCTGCGGGCGCGGTGCTGGAATCTTCCTGGAGCGAACTGGTGGGCGCAGCCCGACGGCTGTCGAATGAGGCCATCGCGCGCGAGTACGAGGCGCTGTTCGGCGGCGTCGGCAAGCCCGAGGTCTATCTGTTTGGCTCACACTACCTCAGTGGGTTTCTTAACGAAAAGCCGCTGGCATCGTTGCGGACGGATCTGGCAGAGCTCGGCCTGACACGAGACGACGCCATGCCCGAGACCGAGGACCACTTCGCCTACCTGAGCGAGGTCATGCGATACCTGATTGCCGGGGATGACGTGGCGGTTGCCAACCTGACGCGCCAGCGCGAATTTTTTGCGCGCCATCTGCAGCCTTGGGCAGCGGATTTGTGCGACGCGATCGAGCGCCATCCCCAGGCGGCCTTCTATCGTTGCGTTGCAACATTCACACAGACCTTTCTCACGGTTGAAATGCAGGGCTTCGACATGTTGGCGTAAGCAGCGCTGAGGGCGCTTCATGCCGGCGCCGTGCCGCCTGCTGCTGTCTCAAATTGCGACACTTTGGCGCGACCCAACGGCAAAAGATAAAAAGTAAGTATTCTTATTTTCTCCTATCGTTTTCCCCTAATTCCGGTCAGACATCCGGGCAGGGCGTTGCCCCTCCAGCCGGTCTGACGTAAAGTACAACCAGCCGTTGCGGTGCATAGCGCATTGGTGCTTATACCTAGCAAGCTTCCTTGGAGACAACCATGCAGGACAGCCAGCCAACACCCTCACGCCGGGGATTCTTCTTCGGCGCGGCCGTCACCGGCGCAGCCGCAGCCGCAGCCATTGCCCTTCCTGGCGTCCAACTCCCCGAGGCCGCGACAGCAGAGCCCAAACCGGCCCCCGAAAAAGGCGGCGGCTACAAGCTCTCCGAACACGTCAAGCGCTACTACCAGACCACACGCATCTAGGTTCTGGGCCTTTCCCGTTTTCCCGTTTCAGTTTCACCTACACGGAGAGCTCCATGCTGCTCACGAAAAAGCCTCACGGCGTCCATGGCGATCCCGTGCAACGCGCCGGCACCGCACGTTTTGTCCAGAGCCTGTCCCGAGGCTTGTCGAATGCCCTTCCCACCATGGACAGGCGCGCCTTCCTGCGCCGGTCCGGCCTTGGCGTCGGTGTCGGCCTTGCTGCCACCCAGTTGACACTGGTCAAGAAGGCCAAAGCTGCCACGCCCGGCGCCGGTGACGGCACCGGGAAAATCGAGGTCAAGCGCACGGTTTGCACGCACTGCTCGGTGGGCTGCGCGGTAGACGCGGTGGTTGAAAACGGCGTCTGGGTCCGCCAGGAGCCGGTGTTTGACTCTCCCATCAATCTGGGTGCGCACTGCGCCAAGGGCTCAGCACTGCGCGAGCACGGCCATGGCGAATACCGCCTGCGTTACCCGATGAAGCTGGTGGGCGGCAAGTACGAGCGCATCAGCTGGGAGACGGCGCTTAATGAGATCAGCGCAAAGATGCTGGACCTGCGCAAAACCAGCGGGCCGGACTCCGTGTATTGGGTCGGTTCATCCAAACACAACAACGAGCAGGCGTATTTGATGCGCAAGTTCGTGAGCTTCTGGGGCAGCAACAACTGCGATCATCAAGCGCGTATCTGCCATTCCACGACGGTGGCTGGGGTTGCCAACACCTGGGGTTATGGCGCCATGACCAATTCGTACAACGACATGCAAAACAGCAAGGTCGCCCTGTACATCGGATCGAACGCTGCGGAGGCACACCCGGTCAGCCTGCTTCACATGCTGCACGCCAAAGAAACCGGCTGCAAGATGATTGTGGTCGACCCGCGCTTCACGCGGACCGCGGCCAAGGCCGACGACTACATCCGCATCCGCTCGGGCTCGGACATTCCCTTCCTGTTCGGCATGCTGTATCACATCTTTAAGAATGGATGGGAAGACGCCAAGTACATCAACGACCGGGTCTACGGCATGGACAAGGTCAAGGAAGACGTGCTCGCCAAGTGGACGCCTGACAAGGTGGAAGAAGCCTGCGGGGTACCTGAAGCGCAGGTGTACAAGGCCGCCGAAATGATGGCCAAAAACCGGCCGTCCACGATTGTCTGGTGCATGGGCCAGACCCAGCACACCATCGGCAACGCGATGGTTCGGGCCTCATGCATTTTGCAGCTGGCTTTGGGTAACGTGGGTGTGTCCGGCGGTGGCACCAACATCTTCCGCGGCCACGATAACGTGCAGGGCGCCACAGATGTTGGCCCCAACCCCGACTCACTGCCCGGCTACTACGGCTTGGCTGAAGGCTCGTGGAAACATTTCGCCAAAACCTGGGGTGTGGACTTTGACTGGATCAAGGGCCGCTATGCCTCACCCGCCATGATGGGCAAGCCCGGCATGACGGTCTCGCGCTGGATTGATGGTGTGATGGAGAAAAACGAGTTCATCGACCAGGAATCCAACCTCAGGAGTGTGGTGTTCTGGGGCCACGCGCCCAACTCGCAGACCCGCGGTCTGGAGATGAAGCGCGCGATGGACAAGCTCGATTTACTGGTGGTAATTGATCCATACCCCTCTGCCACAGCCGCCATGGCAGCCATGCCGGGCAAGGCGGAAGATCTCAACGCCAACCGCGCGGTGTATTTGCTCCCGGCGGCCACCCAGTTTGAGACCAGCGGCTCAGTGACTGCATCCAATCGGTCTCTTCAGTGGCGCGAAAAAGTGATTGAGCCACTGTGGGAAAGCCGCAGCGACCACATGATCATGCATCAGCTGGCCGAAAAACTCGGCTTTGCCAAAGAGCTGTCCAAGAACTACAAGATGCAAAAAGTCAAAGGCATGGACGAGCCTGTGCCTGAAGATATATTGCGTGAGATCAACAAGACCTGCTGGACGATTGGCTACACCGGCCAGAGTCCGGAGCGCCTGAAAGCGCACATGCGCAACATGCATCTGTTTGACGTCAAGACACTCAAGTCCAAGGGGGGCAAAGACAAGGAAACCGGCTACGACACCACAGGCGATTATTTCGGCCTGCCGTGGCCCTGTTACGGCACGCCGGAGATGAAACACCCTGGTTCGCCCAACCTTTACGACACCTCCAAACACGTGATGGAAGGCGGTGGTAATTTTCGCGCCAATTTTGGCGTTGAGAAAGACGGCGTCAACTTGCTGGCTGAAGACGGCTCGCACTCCAAAGGCGCCGACATACAGACCGGTTACCCCGAGCTTGACCACATGCTGTTGAAAAAGCTCGGCTGGTGGGACGAGTTGACCGAGCCCGAAAAGGCCGCTGCAGAAGGCAAAAACTGGAAAACCGATTCTTCAGGCGGCATGATCCGCGTGTTTATGCAGGGTCACGGTTGCCATCCTTTCGGCAACGCCAAGGCGCGGGCCGTGGTGTGGAATTTTCCCGACGCCATTCCGCAGCACCGCGAGCCTTTGTACGGCAATCGCCCCGACCTGATGGCCAAGTACCCGACGCACGACGACAAGAAAGCCTTCTGGCGCCTGCCGACCTTGTACAAGACCATTCAGCAGAAAAACATTGCAGACAAGGTCCACGAGAAATTCCCGCTGATCATGACATCTGGGCGCCTGGTCGAATACGAAGGCGGCGGCGAAGAAACCCGGTCCAACCCCTGGCTGGCTGAGTTGCAGCAGGAAATGTTTATCGAGATCAATCCCAAGGTGGCTGCCGACAAGGGCATTCGTAATGGCGAGCGCGCCTGGGTCAGCACCCCGACGGGTGCGCGCTTGAATGTGCAGGCCCTGGTAACCGAGCGGGTCGGGCCTGACACGGTGTTCATGCCTTTCCACTTCTCCGGCCGCTGGCAGGGGCAAGACATGCTGGCTTATTACCCCAGCGGCGCAGCGCCGGTGGTTCGCGGCGAAGCCATCAACACGGCCACGACGTATGGCTATGACAGCGTGACGATGATGCAGGAAACCAAGACAACCGTATGTAATGTGGAGAGGGCATAACCATGGCAAGAATGAAATTTGTCTGTGACGCCGAGCGCTGCATCGAGTGCAACGGTTGCGTTACCGCCTGCAAAAACGAAAACGAAGTGCCATGGGGTGTGAACCGCCGCAGGGTAGTCACACTGAATGACGGTGTGCCCGGCGAGAAATCCATTTCGGTGGCCTGCATGCACTGCAGTGACGCCCCTTGCATGGCGGTGTGCCCGGTCAATTGTTTTTACCGTACCGAAGAAGGTGTGGTGCTGCATGACAAGGACGTTTGCATCGGTTGTGGCTACTGCTCGTATGCCTGTCCATTTGGCGCACCGCAGTTCCCTTCGCAGGGCACGTTTGGTGTACGCGGCAAGATGGACAAATGCACCTTCTGCGCTGGCGGCCCAGAGGCCCATGGCAGCCAGGCCGAGTTTGAGAAGTACGGCCGCAACCGGCTGGCCGAAGGCAAGCTGCCAGCCTGCGCGGAGCAGTGCTCGACCAAGGCCCTGCTGGCTGGCGACGGTGACGTGGTGGCGGACATCTTCCGCAACCGCGTGGTTCAGCGTGGCAAGGGAGCCGAGGTCTGGGGTTGGGGTACCGCTTATGGGTCGAAGCAGGCAGGTCAGCCCAATGGAGGCAAATCATGATCCGTATCGCACTCTTGCCTCTTTTCTTGCTGGGGCTTGCCGCTTGCGGCGACAAGGCGCAGACCTCGTCCGGGGCAAAAAGCGATGTGGCATCGTTTCAGGGCGTGACGGGCCCGGGCAATGCCTACAACGCGTCAGGCTGGAAGCCGGGTGACAAGGCGGCCTGGGAGCAACAGCTCAAGACGCGGTTGCAGAACGGGCAGAACGAATACAACCGCGTGAAATAAGGGAGTTCCCATGCAAGGCCCTTCACGAGTTCTGACCGCCCTGGCTGTGGTGGCCCTCGGCTGGTCTGCTGCCGTTTCGGCGCAGACCGCCGCCGCACCCGCAGTGCCGGCAACGGCTGCTCCCGCGCCGGTCGCAGCCACAGCTCCGGCTCCGGTTCCGGGCGGCATTCAGAGCCAGAACATTTTTGAGGTCAAGCCTGACGCCAGCGCTGACCCGAATTACACCAAGCAGAGCAATGCTGAGCGCGCAAAGGTCCAGCCTGGCAACAACGCGCCCATGTGGCGCCAGGTTGGCGCCGGTGTCTCTGGCTACAGCAGCCTGCCCAAAAGCGAGGCACCCGAGGCCGGCAACCTGATCCAGCCCTTTGTGCAATACCCGGGCTCTCGCCTGACCAATGCGGGTGAGGCCTGGCGCCAGGTGCGCAACAACTGGATCATTCCTTACGGTGGATCGCTGTTCCTGATTGTTGTTCTGGCGATTGCGATTTTCTATTTCACCCGTGGCAGCATCAAGACCCACGGCGCGGACACCGGGCGCAAGATCGAGCGTTTTACGCCCTTTGAGCGCGCGGCGCATTGGTCCAACGCCATTGCCTTTTGCATCCTCGCGATCTCCGGGTTGGTGATGGCGTTCGGCAAGTTCTTTCTGTTGCCGGTCATGGGCCTCACGCTGTTCGGCTGGTTGAGTTATGTGCTCAAGACCGCGCACAATTTTGCCGGCCCACTGTTTGCCGTGTCGTTGGTGATTGTGTTCTTCACCTTTCTGCGTGACAACTGGCCACAAAAAGGCGATCTGCAGTGGCTGGCTAAAGGCGGCGGTCTGATCTCGGGTGACGAACCCGCATCACACCGCTTCAATGCCGGCGAGAAACTGATCTTCTGGGGCGGTGTGTTTTTCCTCGGCATCATCGTCGTGGCATCGGGGCTGGTTCTCGACAAGTTGATACCGGGACTGATTTATGAACGCGGAACGATGCAAGTTGCGCACATGATCCACGCGGTCGCCACCGTTTTGATGATGTGTTTATTCCTTGGCCACATTTACCTCGGCACCATCGGCATGCAGGGCGCCTACAAGGCCATGCGCACCGGCTATGTGGACGAGGCCTGGGCCAGAGACCACCACGCATACTGGTATGAAGATATCCAGGCCGGCAAGATTCCGACCCAGCGCAGCGAACCCGAAACGCCCGGCCGGCCGGTGCAAGTCTGAAAGCGAGAAACCGCATGAAAAAGATCCTGATGAGTATCTGCCTTGCCGGCTTGCCGCTGCTGGTGCTGGCCAAACTGCCTACCCCCGTATTGAGCGACGAAGCAAAAGCCAAAGCTGCCGAAGCCGCCGCAAAAACAGCCTGGGCCGGCAAGGTCGACGCCTTCCTGCTCTGCAAGGCACAGGACAAGGTCGCTGCCAGGTATTTCGAGACTGCCAAGGCAGCAGGCAAGGAAACCAAGCCGCCGACGGCTGCGCCTGCATGCGCCGAGCCCGGGCCGTTTGTCTACACACCGGTCGAGGCCAAACCCATCGAAGCTGCGGGTGCACACTCGCCTGCAGCTACGGCAACCAGCCCGCCCAGCACCAAGCAACCGGATGCGGTGGTCAATCCAGCAAAAAAGCCCTGAGCTTTTCTTCCCGCTGACCAGGGCCGGCCCGCAAGGTGCCGGCCTCTTCTTTTTGCTGTAGTCTTGCCTGATGTCCCTGTCCCCCTTGCCCCACCTCACGCGTGCGCAGGCGCCGCTGACCTGCGACATTGACACCGTCAACGAGTACGGGGAGAGGCAGAAGGTGTCGATCCCGGCAGAGCGCGCGCTGACGGTTTATGTGGACAAGCGCGAGCTTGTTACCCTGATGACCCTGGGTGCGCACCCGGAGCTGCTGGTCCTGGGCTACTTGCGCAACCAGCGGCTGGTTAGTGACGCGCGTGACATTGAATCCATCACGGTGGATTGGGACGTTGGCGCAGCGGCCGTCAAGACCCGCCATGGTATTGCCGACATCGAGAAGAAAACTGCGCACAAGGTGGTGACCACAGGGTGCGGGCAGGGTAGTGTCTTTGGCGGCCTGATGGACGAGGTCGATGAGATTGTGCTGCCGCCTGATGCTCACATCACGCAGGGCCAGCTTTACAGCCTAGTCAACACCATCCGGCTCAAGGAAACGACGTACAAATCTGCCGGCTCGGTGCATGCCTGCGCGCTGTTTGCGATGTCAACCGGCGACCCAGAAATGCTTTTGTTTGTTGAAGATGTGGGCCGCCATAACGCCATCGACACCATCGCCGGCTGGATCTCTATGCAAGATGGAGCCCCCACGCTCCGCACTGACGTGTCGACGCTGCCCCCCGAGGGGGCGCTACGCCTGCGGGCCGGCGGAGCCGGAGCCGAGGCCCCGGCTGGAAAAGATGGGGAGTCCGCGTCTCCGCTTAGTTCTTCCGGTCTGGTGTTCTACACCACCGGCCGTCTGACCAGCGAGATGGTCATCAAGTCGGCGCAGATGGGCGTGCCGATTGTGGTCTCGCGCAGCGGCATCACGCAGATGGGGCACCAGGTGGCGCAGAAGGTCGGCTTGTGCGCCATCGGCCGCGCCACCAACAGGCGTTTTGCCTGTTATTCGAGTCCGCAGCGGCTGCATCTGCAGCCTGAACTGGCAGGGCCGAACCTGCGCACGCCAGCAGACGCGGCCTGAGCAGGTGCCGTGGCATGATGCCGCCATGCAAAATCCCGACGCCCAGGCGACGCCGCCTGGCATTCCTGAGCCCCTGAATCGTCCCGCCGACCCTGATCGGCGCCATCCAGCGCACATTCCGACTGCGCACTGGATCTTTGAAGGCCTGAGAGCCGCGTTCTTCCTGTCTCCCCGGGTCGCGGGACATGCGCCGACCCCGCTGCAGCTATTGGCTGTGGTCGCGCTGGTGGCAGTGCTGGAAATCGTCCTGCTTCGGCTGGAAATTGCCGGTCCGGCGCGTTTTGATGTGCAGGCCTGGCTGTCCACCTGGTGGTTTACTGCCCTCGGTGCGGCTCTCGCCTGGTGGGCTCTGGCCGGACAACCGGCGGCCTCGCAGGGCCCAGGCAGCGCAGAGCCGCGCCTCGCGGGCGTTGTGGTTTTTCTTGTGCTCTGGCTGGCCGCTTCGCTGCCCAGCCTGGTGCTGGCGCAGGGAGCGCTGGCGCTTATCAGCCATGGCTGGGTAGAGGCGGGTGTGTTTGGCGAGGCCTGGTTTTACTGGGCGTTGTATGGGCTGCTTACTGCCTGGTCGCTGGCCGTCAGTGCCGCGCTGATTCTGCGTTTTACAGGTCCCAGCGCGCGTGCCTGGGTTTTCATGCTGGCACTTCTGGCCGCCACCGCCCTGAATCTCTGGCAATTCGAAGCGCGCGCCTGGGCCAGCGACCCGGACTCCGTCGCGCGGGCTGAAGACACACGCCCCCGCTTGCACCTGAGCCAGGAAACCCTTGAGGCGCAGCAGGCCTTGTGGCAGCGCACAGTGGAGGCGCTTGCGCCGCAACGTCCCGGGGTGACCGATGTGTATGGCCTCGTGTTCGCACCGTATGCGGCCGAAGACGTGTTCCTGCGCGAAAGCACGCTGGTCAGCAGCGTGCTGGCCGAGCGTTTTGACGCGCGGGGGCGCGTGCTGCATTTGCTGAACCACGCCGGCACCGCGCACACCCACCCCTGGGCCACCCCGCTGAATCTGCAGCGTGCCATCGAAGCATTGGCCCAGCGCATGGACCGTGAGAACGATCTGCTGGTGGTTTACATGACCTCCCACGGCGCGCGTGATTTCAAGCTGGCCGCCTCGCACTGGCCGCTGGAGGTCCCGCCGCTGAGTCCCGCCGAGCTGCGCGCCGCGCTGGACAAGGCCGGCATCCGGAACCGCGTGATTGCGGTATCCGCCTGTTATTCCGGCGGCTGGGTCGATGTGTTGGCCGACGAGTACACGCTGGTCATGACTGCGGCCGACGCGACCCACACCTCCTACGGTTGCGGGCAGTTGTCGGAACTGACTTTTTTCGGCCGAGCCATGTTTGACGAGCAGTTGCGCAGCACTCACTCGTTTGAAGAGGCTTTTGCCCGCGCGGTGCCATTGATCAAGCAGCGCGAAATCGACGCCGGCAAGGACGACGGTTTCTCGAACCCGCAGATCAAAGTGGGCCAGAAGATCGGGCCTGTGTTGCGCGCGCTGGAGCAGCGGCTGGAAGGCCGCTGAGCCTAATCCTGGCGTAACTGACAGCGGTTACCGTGGCGGTATGAACACCTTGCCCCGCCGCCTTTCGCTTTTCACCTGCGCCCTGGCTTTGGCCGGCTGCGGCACCCCGGGCGGCTTCGAGAACATGGACAATCCAGATCTCCAGCCTTCTCAAAGCCCGGTCAAATCTGGTGGCGTTTTGTCACTCAAGCCAAAGAGGGCACGGTACCAGTCGATGCGGTGCCCCTGCGTGTGCTGAACCGCGCGGCGCTTGATGCGCTGGACCCCACTTCCAACCATGTGGTTCGGCTGGGCCACTCCTCACACCTGCTCAAGTTGCGCGGCAAGTACTGGTTGATTGACCCAGTGTTCAGCGAGCGCGCCTCGCCGGTCCAGTGGGCCGGCCCCAAACGATTCCATCCTTCGCCGATTGCACTTGCGGACTTGCCGCCCATCGAAGGCCTGATCCTCTCGCACGACCACTACGACCATCTGGACCGCGCCACCATCGAGGCACTTGCGCTAAAAGTCGAGCGTTACTTCGTGCCGACCGGTGTGGGCGCACGCTTGCTGGGCATGAAGGTTGCGGCCGAGCGGATTCAGGAGTTTGGCTGGTGGGAGTCCGGCACGCATGCCGGGGTGCAGCTCACGGCCACCCCGTCGCAGCATTTTTCCGGACGCAGCCTGAACGACCGAAACAGCACCCTGTGGGCCTCCTGGGTCATCCAGAGCGGTGAGCAACGGATTTTCTACAGCGGCGACTCGGGCTATTTCCCCGGCTTCCGGCAAATTGGTGAGCGATTTCCGAACATGGACCTCGCCCTGATGGAGAACGGCGCGTATGACAAGGACTGGCCCACCGTGCACATGACGCCGGAGGAGAGCATCCGCGCTTTCCAGGATTTACAGGCCAAAACCCTGTACAGCGTGCACAACAGCACGTTTGACCTAGCCTTCCATCCCTGGCGCGAGCCCATGGACAGGCTGGCTGAACTGGCGGCAAAACAAGGCATTGACCTGGCTACCCCGGTCATCGGTGAGGTGCTGACGGTGGGGAAACCCCGCAGCAATGTGTTGTGGTGGAGCCAATTGCGCTGAGCGACTTGCAGCGCCGGTGCGGCTGACCAAAACCCGTTCAAGCCTCAGGGCAGGCGCTTTGCGTTAAGGTCAGGACATGAATCCCCTTTTCCTCAAGCTCGGCTGGCGCACCCTGCTGCGCGACCTGCGCGCCGGTGAGCTGCGCCTGCTGATTGTGGCGGTGACGCTTGCGGTGGCGGCGCTGACTGCCGTCGGCTTTTTTGCCGACCGCCTCAAAGGCGGCCTGCAGCGCGATGCGCTGCAATTGCTGGGCGGCGACGCCGTGCTGCGCAGCGACGGCGTGACGCCCGAGGTCTTTGTTGCCAGGGCGCGCAGCCTGGGCCTGCAGGCGATCTTGACCGTGACCTTCCCGACCATGGGTCGCGCCCTGGAAGCCGACGGCGGCGCCAGCAAGCTGGTGGCTTTCAAGGCCGTGCCCGAGGGCTACCCCTTGCGCGGCAGCCTGACGGTGGCTGACAGCGTCGACGGCGCCGGCACCGCCACGCGCGAGATTCCCGCGTCGGGCACTGCCTGGGCTGACGCCTCGCTGCTCGATGCGCTGGGCCTGCGTGTGGGCCAGACCCTGCTGATGGGCGACGCCAGCTTCAAGATCACCCGCGTGATCGTGCAGGAGCCTGACCGCGGCGCCGGCTTCATCAACTTCTCGCCGCGCGTCATGGTCAACAGCACTGATCTTGCGGCCACCAAACTGATCCAGCCGGCCAGCCGCACCAATTACCGCTTTGCCGTGGCTGGCGATCCGGCGGTGGTAAAGACTTTTGTGCGGTGGGCCACGCAGGAGATCAAGAAGCCCGAGGTACGCGGCGTGCGTATCGAGTCGCTCGAAAGCGGCAGCCCGGAGATGCGCCAGACGCTGGACCGCGCCGAAAAATTCCTCAACCTGGTAGCCCTGCTGGCGGCGCTGCTGAGTGCTGTGGCGGTCGCCATAGTGGCGCGGGGCTTTGCCGCCAAACATCTGGACGACTGCGCCATGTTGCGCGTGCTGGGCCAGCCGCAGCGCACGATTGCGCTGGCCTACACCTTCGAGTTTGTGCTGGCTGGCATGCTGGCCAGCGCGCTGGGCGTGCTGATTGGTTACGGCGTGCATTATGGCTTTGTGCTGCTGTTGGCTGGCCTGGTTGAAACCGTGCTGCCGGCCGCGACGCTCTGGCCGGTGGCCTTTGGCATGGGCATGGGCCTGACCCTGCTGCTGGCCTTCGGTTTGCCGCCGGTGCTGCAACTGGCTTCGGTGCCGCCACTGCGTGTGATCCGCCGGGACGTCGGCAACCTGCGGCCCGCCTCGCTGGCGGTGCTGCTGGTCGGTGTGATGGGGTTTGCTGCCCTGCTGGTGGCGGCCAGCAGCGACCTCAAGCTCGGCTTGATCGCAGTTGGTGGTTTTGCCGGCGCGGTCGCGGTATTCGCCGCCAGCAGTTACCTGGCCGTGCGCCTGCTGCGCGCCAGCGTGAATGAAGGCACGGCGCCGCGCTGGCTGGTGCTGGCCACGCGTCAGCTCTCGGCGCGCCCGGCGTATGCGGTGGTGCAGGTC
>NZ_JACDDD010000077.1 GCF_013817205.1 Polaromonas sp. | reverse complement strand
GATATATACCTCCGGCAGAAGCTGAGGCAAACTACTACCGGCAACTCGCCAGTCAAGCCTCCACGGTGGAGGCATGACTTAAACCAAACAGCCTCCATGAAACCCGGGGCGATTCAGCCTGACGAAGTCGCTCGACACGGATAGTCAACTGAAGGGTGCAGCTTCGTCGCCGGGGTTGTTTTCCGGTCAGGTGCACTACAACGGCTTTCCCACCTTTGTCAAACAAAAGTCCATGGTGGTTGAAGCGCGAAGCGGTTGGCCACGAAGTCTCACTTCTTTGCTGCCCCTGCATCACCCTGTGATATCCGGCGCAGTCCGTTCGGGCAAGGCAGGTGGAGACATCCACAGCTCAATTTTCCTCCAGAAGTGCGGCGTCGTTATAGTGGGGTATTGATTTGCTCTGGAACCACCATGACCACCCACGCTGCCCTGACGATTGCGCTGTTGTGCGCTGCATTCACACCGCTGCATGCCCAGCCTATTGGCGAAGTTGATACGGTGTTCAAGTTCATCGGTCCTGACCACAAGATCGTGGTCCATGCACATGACGACCCCAAGGTCAGGGGCGTCACCTGCTACATGTCGCGCGCCAAGACGGGTGGCATCAAGGGCGCGGTAGGCCTGGCCGAGGACCGGTCGGAAGCCTCCATTGACTGCCGGCAGGTTGGGCCGGTGTCTTTTGTGGCGCCGCTGCCGGTGCAGGAGGAGGTTTTCAGTGAGCGCATTTCGCTGATTTTCAAAAAAATACGCATCGTCCGCATGGTGGACGCCCCTCGCAATACGCTGGTCTACCTCACCTATTCAGACCGTGTGATAGAAGGCTCGCCGCAAAACAGCGTTGCTTCGGTCCCTGTGGATCGTGCGCTGAAAATCCCTCTGCAGTGATGCCAGGGAGGAGTTCGGCGTTGCAGTCCCACAACCAACAAGGATTTTTCCCTATTCCGGGTGCACGGGAGATCTTGGACACTTGGACTGTCATCGCTGGCATCCCGGGCCGGCGTTTTTCCCTCCCATACCAGGACAGGCAGACATGGCACCCCGATCTGCTGCAACCCCAACGGGGGCTTGCCTTCCACCCTTCCGCGTGATGACCGGCAAGCTTTGCTATGGATGCCGCAATATTGCTTACACCGGGGCGCGGCATTGAAGCCTGACCAAGCCTTGCAACAGGCGCATGATCGCCTGCAAGCCGAGGTGGCCGAACTGGCCCTGGCAAATGAAGCGCTCAGGCGCGAACTTGCTGAACAGCAATTTGCCCTGAGCACTTTCAAGGACAACGCCCTGCGCAGTCTGGCTGCAATATCCGGCGACTGGTACTGGGAGCAGGATGCGAACTACCGGTTTAGTGATTTCGCGGTTGTCCAGGGCAGCAGCATATTCAACGACGAACTGATTGATGACATCGTCGGCAAGTGCCGCTGGGAACTTCCCGGCATCACCCCACTGAGCAGCACATGGGAGGATCACCGTGCAGTGCTTGATGCACGCCAGCCGTTTCGCGGTTTCGAATACATGAGCACGCGCCCCGACGGGACGCATACCTATTTTCTGATCAGCGGATTTCCGCTGTTCGACAGTGAAGGCCGGTTCTGCGGCTATCGCGGGATGGCGCGGGACGTTACCGCAGCTCGCCGCGCCGATGACGACCAGCGGGAGGCTTTTGCTTTCCTCAATGAGATTGTTGACAACGTCCCGATTGCCCTTCACCTGAAGTCGGCCGAAGGCAGGCTTCCGATTCAGGTCTGGAACAAGGCCGCGCAGGAGCTTTATGGCGTCTCGCGTGAGGAGGCCATTGGCCGCACCGTCCATGAACTGTGGTCGGAGGGAGAAGCCGCGAGCATGCGCGCCGCAGACCTTGCGCTGATCCGCAGCGGCGACGCTGAGGATTTTCCGGACAGGCTTGTCGCGACCCGGCATCGCGGCGCCATCCATGTGCACATGCGCAAGGTCGCGCTCAAAGACGCCAGCGGCAAGGTTAGCCACCTGCTGATCACTGCTGAAGACATCACCGAGCGCCGGGCCGCCGAGGCCCGACTGCGCCAGAGCGAGTTGCAGTTTCGCAGCCTGACCCAGCTGTCTTCCGACTGGTACTGGGAGACCGACGACCAATTCCGCCTGACGGTGCTGTCAGGTGGTGAAACTGAGGAAAGTCGGCAACGGATCGCCGGCTTCATCGGGAAGACCCGCTGGGAAATCGACTCCAGCCCGGCCAATCAGCAACTCTGGGCCGACCACCGCGCGGTGCTTGAGCGACGCGAGATCTTTCGCAACTTTGAGTACGAGCGGCTGGATCAGGATGGCCGGCTCAGTGTGCTCTGCGTCAGCGGCGAGCCCTTTTTTGATTCTGATGGCCGCTTCGCCGGCTACCACGGTGTCGGTTCTGACATTACCGCGCGCAAGCTGATTGAAATCGCGCTGCGCGACGGTGAGGCGCGTTTCCGGGCGGTGGTGGCGGCGCTGGCAGAGGGCGTAGTGCTGCGCGATGCCACTGGACTCATTATCGACTGCAATGCCAGTGCGGAACGCATTCTTGGCAAAACGCTGGCGGAGATCAAGGGTCGCACGGTTCTTGCGCCTGATTGGCAGACCCTGCGTGAAGACGGCTCCCTGATGCCGAGTGAGGAGATCCCCAGCGCCGTGGCGCTGCGCACCGGCCAGCCGCAAAACGACGTGGTGATCTGCTACCGCAAGCCCGATGGCCAGGTCTTGTGGGTGCAGATCAACGTCCAGCCCCTGATGGAAGGCGGGGTGCTGCAGCCGACAGGCTTTGTCACAACCATCACCGACATCAGCAGGCGCAAACGCGATGAGATGGAAATCGTGCGGCTCAATGTGGACCTTGAAAACCGGGTGCTGCGCCGCACCGCCCAGCTGGAAGCCGCCAACCGGGAGCTCGAGGCGTTTTCCTATTCGGTGGCCCACGACTTGCGCTCTCCGCTGAGCGCTATCGATGGTTTCAGCGCCCTGTTGCAAAAGGCCCTGCCAGTTGGACTGGGTGAAAAAGCCGACCATTACCTGACACGTATCCGTACCGGCGTACGGCGCATGGGCGAGCTGACCGACGGCCTGTTGTCGCTGGCCCAGTTGTCGCGCACCAGCCTGCAATGGCAGGCCATGGACATCAGTGAAGAGGCCAGCCAGCTTTTGCGGCAACACGCCGAGCGCGATGCCGGGCGGCAGGTGAGCACGCATGTCGAGCCTGGGCTGCTGGTTCGTGCCGACATTGCACTGCTGCGCCAGGTGCTGGAAAACCTGATCTCCAACGCCTGGAAATTCAGCTCCAAGACCGAAGGCGCGGAGATCACGGTTGGCCGGGAAACAGGGCCCGACCAACAGCTGGTGTATTTTGTGCGCGACAACGGCGCCGGCTTCGACATGGCCTATGTCGACAAGCTGTTCGGTACCTTTCAACGCCTGCACTCGCCCGACGAGTTTTCCGGCAGCGGTATTGGCCTGGCCACGGTCAAGCGCATCATCACGCGCCACGGCGGGCGCATCTGGGCGCAAGCCAGCCCCGGCGAGGGCAGCACGTTTTACTTCACCCTTGGCAGCGAACAGCCGCAGGCCGACAAGGCCGAGGACACCGGCTTTGCGCTGGCCCGCGTGTCACGCGGCGGTCAGCTGGTTGCGGGTGCGGAGGGCGCGAGTGGCGGGGCGCTGGCTGCCGGCGCGGTCAGCAGCGACAACGACACCTTCAACCTCAGCGACCAGCAGTTCAGCAATGCTTTCGAACATTCAGCCATCGGCATGGCGCTGGTCGCGATAGATTCGCGCCGCCTGCGTGTCAACAGCGCTTTCTGCCAGATGCTCGGTTACTCCGAGGCCGAGATGCTGTCGCGCACGATTCACGACGTGACCCACCCCGACGACGTCGAGTACGACGTGTTGCAGCGCAAGCGGGCGCTGGCCGGTGAAATAGAAACCTACCAGTGGGAAAAGCGCTACTTTCACAAGAGCGGCCGCATCGTCTGGGCGCATCTGAGCTGCTCGCTGGTGCGCGACCCGGACCGGCGGCCCCTGCTGTTCATCTCGCAGGTGCAGGACATCACCGAGCGCAAGAATGCCGAGGTGGTGTTGCGCGAAAGCGAGGAGCGTTTCCGTGCGCTGACCGAGCTGTCGTCTGACTGGTTTTGGGAGCAGGATGAAAATTTCCGGTTTGTCGAGATTTCAGGCGAGGCACGACATGCGCATACCGGGGCGTTCAGTGGCCACACCGCCATCGGCAACACGCGCTGGGAACTGCCCTCTGTGGGCATGAGCGACGAGGTCTGGGCGGCGCACAAGGCGCAGCTTGAACGGCATGAGACCTTCCGCGATTTTGAAGTTACCCGACTCGACGCCAATGGGGTGATCCGTTATGTGAGCATCAGCGGCGTGCCGATCTTCGATGCCACCGGGCGCTTCACTGGTTACCACGGCACCGGCAGGGACACCACCGACATGCGTCTGGTGCAGGATGCACTGCGTGCCAGCGAGGCGCAGCTGCGCGACATCGCCGACACTATGCCCGCGTTCATTACCTATGTAGACGCTTCGCAGGTGTACCGGTTTCACAACCGCACCTATGCCGAGGGCCTGGGACTGGCGCGCGACCAGATCAACGGACGGACCATGCGTGAGGTTCTGGGCGAGGAAGGTTATGAGCTGGCGCGGCCCTGGGTTGAAGAGGTGCTGTCGGGCTACCCGGTTGTGTTCGATCGCCGTCGCCAGTCGCCCCAGGGCGCCATGCGCGATTTCATCGTCAACTATTTCCCGCGTTACGGCGATGGCGCCAGCGCCCAGGTGATCGGCTTTTATGCGCTGGGGACCGATGTCACCGAGCTCAAGCGCATCGACCGCATGAAGAGCGAGTTTGTCTCCACCGTCAGCCATGAGCTGCGCACGCCGCTGACCTCCATCCGTGGATCGCTGGGCCTGATGTCGGGCGGGGTGGCGGGTGTGTTGCCGGACATGGCGAAAAACCTGATCGGTATTGCCAGCAACAACTGCGAGCGTCTGATCCGCCTGATCAACGACATCCTGGACATCGAAAAAATCGAATCCGGCAAGATGGGTCTGAATGTGCAGTCCATCGACCTGGGGCCCTTGCTGGCCCAGGTGCTGGCGGCCAACAGCCACTACGGCACGGCGCAGCTGGTACCCCTGAAGCTGGAGCTGGCCGACGGCCCGCTGGTGGTCAGGGCCGACAGTGACCGCCTGGTTCAGGTCATCACCAATCTGCTGTCCAATGCCATGAAGTATTCCCCACCGGACATGCCGGTAGAGGTGCAGGTATTGCGCGCCGGCACCAACCTGCGTGTCGAGGTGCGCGACCACGGCCCGGGCATTCCGGAAGACTTCCGCGGGCGCATCTTCCAGAAGTTCACCCAGGCCGATTCGTCCGACACGCGGGCCAAGGGTGGCACCGGGCTGGGGCTGAACATCTCACGCGCAATCATCGAAAGGCTGGGCGGAAGCATCGGCTTCACGACCGGCGCCGGTGTGGGGACCACTTTTTTCTTTGAGTTGCCGGAGTGGAAGGAGCCGGTGTCCGCAGCGTCGGCATCAGCGACCCCGGCGCTAGCGGCGCAGGCGGACGACGGCGATCGCCAACGTGTGCTGGTCTGTGAAGACGACCGCGACATCGCACACCTGATCGTCATGATGCTGGACCGGGGCGGCTTCGACGCGGACGAAGCCAACAGCGCGGCGCAGGCGCAGGCGCTGCTGGCACTGCGGCCGTATGCGGCCATGACGGTGGACCTGAAGTTGCCCGACGCCGACGGGCTCACGCTGATCCGGACCCTGCGCAGCCAGGACTCGACGCGCGACCTGCCCATCGTCGTGGTGTCAGCCAGTGCCGGCGACGGGGAGCTTCAGTTCAATAACCAGTTGCTGTCCGTGTCGGACTGGCTTGAAAAACCGATTGACCAGAACTTGTTGATCGTCGGCCTGCGGCGCGCCATTGCCGGCGCTGGCAGCAAGCCGAGGATTCTGCACGTCGAGGACGATCTCGACATCCAGCGCATTGCCGCTGCCATTGCGCAGGATTTCGCGACCTTTGAATTTGCCGCCACGCTCGCCGAAGCGCGTACGCGGCTGCACCAGCAGCACTTTGACCTGGTGCTGCTGGATCTGGCGCTGGGCGACAGCTCGGGCTGGGATCTGCTGGCCGATATCGAGGCCATGACCCCGCCCCCCCCGGTGGTGGTGTTTTCTGCGCAGGACGTGAACCGGCAGCAGCACGCCGAGGTGGCAGCCGTTCTGCTCAAGGCCCACACCACCAACGAGGAACTGCTGCAGACCCTGCAGCGCGTTTTGACCGACACCAAAGGGGTCTGGAAATAACGCTGGTACAGCCATCCTGGCCGGAATTTCGTGAGGAAAATTGACCTGTAGCTCTTGCCTGCCAGCGCGAGCAGCTATTGTTTTTATAGCGACTTCAGGGTGAAGTCTGGGTCAGCATGGCGGTGTAGCGGCGCTGCATCTCGTCGGTGCTGAGGTCCTCAACAGCGTGGCCCACGTTCCAGCGGTGGCCAAAGGGATCAATGAAACTGCCCGAGCGCTCACCGTAAAAGTGGTCCTGGGCTGCCATCTCCAGCGTCGCACCGGCCTCAAGCGCGCGTGCGATCACCTCGTCGCAGTTGTCCACATGCAGGTGCAGGCTCATGGCCAGCGGTGCGCCGGGCTGCGGCGCCAGCATGCCGTACTCCGGAAATTCGTCGGACAACATCAGGATTGCCCCATTGAAGTCCAGCTCCGCGTGGCCGACGCGGCCGCTCGGCTCGACCAGCCGGAATTTTTCGGTCACGCCGAAGACGTGGGTATAGAAATCAATGGCTGCGCTGGTGTTCTTCACACGCATGCAGGCAAACAGTTCGTGAATCGCCATGGGGTCTCCTCAAAAAAAGCAGGTGCGGGGTGCACCCTGAGCCCGCAGTCTAGGCGGCTTGTGTGCGCCTGTCTTGAACAAAACGGACATCGCCGCGCCGCTGGCCATGATTGAAACTGGGACATGGTTGGCGTTGGCCGGCCGGGCGGCCCGGTACTGCTCAGGCGTCAGGCCGGAAAACGCGCGGAAATCGCGGTTGAAATGCGGCTGGTCGCTGTAGCCGGCCTCAAACGCCACCGTGGCCAGAGCTGCACGTTGCGGTGCCGGGTCCTGCATCAGGCGCAAGGCTTGCTGGAATCGCTGCACGCGCAGGTACAGCCGGGGCGGCAGACCGACGGTTTGCGAGAAAAGGCGCACAAACTGCCGCTCGCTGTAGCCGCTGTGGCCGGCGGCAAGCTTGACGCTGCTGCCGGCGCGCAATTGCTGCAGGCCGGCCAGCAGGGCGGGATGTACGCCCGGCGCTGGCGAGCGTGCCAGGCGTGTCATCAGGAAGGCTTCCAGCCGGTGCAGTTTGCCCTCGGCCGATGGCGCGGCGAGCAAAGCCTCGTGCAGCAAGCTGGCGTCGGTACCCCAGAGGTCCTGCAGCTGCACATGGCGCCCCGCCAGTTCATCGGCCGGCAGACCGAGCAGGGCCAGGGACGCGCCAGGGAGCAGTTGCAGGCCGATGGACGAGGCGCCGGCATCCACGGCCTTGGCGTACATGCCGGCACGCGCACCGTTTGCCATGGCATAACCCAGCTTGCGCGGAACAGCGTCGCCCGGGTGGTCAAAAACGCTGACAGGCGGGCCGGCCAGGCGCAGCACCAGGTGCATCTCGCCGGTTGGCATCATCCACTCTTGCGTCGTCGCAGCAGGGTAGGGCGAGTCTTGTGAAGGCGCGCTGAACCAGACCTGCCGGACCAGGTCCTGGAGCATGGGGTGGGGTGCGCGTTGCATGGTGTGAAGGCGCTTCGGAGTTTCCGCGCCAGTATAGGCAAGCCCTTGACGACCGGTACAGCCCGTGCATCATGGGCCCGAGCCGGCTGCGACAGTTTTACGCCAAATCCAGCCTCAGCCCGCGCGTGACAAGCGCGATCAGCTCATATTTTGATAGCAAAATACTGGCCACGGGCTCAACGGGGCTTTTCACCGCTCAGGGCCTTTTCGAACTCTTTGCGTGACAACTCGCCGTCCTTGTTGGTATCGGCTTTGTCAAAGTGGCGCGCCACGCCGCGAAAACCGGCGGCCTCCTCGCGGCTGAGCTTGCCATTCTTGTTGCTGTCGATGAAGGCGAAAGCCTGCGCAATCTGCGCGACCGTGTATTTGGGTTTGGCCGGCGCGGTGACAGGTGCAACGACGGGTGCAGCGGACGGCGGGGGCGTTTGCGCCTGCGCGCGGGCAGCAGGCAGCAAAGCGGCGGCGCCCAGCGCGAGGCCCGTGCCGAGTACCCAAAACGCGGTGGAAACGCGGTGGCCACCGGGTGTCAGTGCCGCGCGTGACCGGTCGGGAAGCGGCTGATGCAGGGGTTTGGAAGCAGTTACGGGCATTAGAACCTTTGCGAACCTTCGGTCAGACAAATTGCTATTGGACGTCGGCGCGGCCGGCTATGCCAGCAGTTTTGCAGGGTGTTTCGCCGCTTTACATCGTGGGAGTGTACCGACACTCTTCTTTGCGCCCGCCCTCATGCCGGGGCGTTGCCTGCCCGCCGGCCCTGGCGCTTTTTCAGGCATCGAATTGGCCTTCAGCCCCCGTCTGCTGGGCGCAGGCAGCTATAAATTCAGTAGCAATGGCGGGCCGCAGCGGGATCCCGGTGTTTTGCCGATACCATCGCTGTGAACCCCTTGCTCCCTTTCTGCATAGGCACGCATCATGAAACTATCCAGCATCGCCCGCTCCACTTCCCTCGAAAACCGCTTTTTCCTGCTGCTGCTGCTGGTGGTGTCGCTGGCCTTTGTCTGGGTGCTCTGGCCGTTTTATGGTGCGGTCTTCTGGGGCGCCATCTTCGCGCTGATGTTCACCCCGCTGTTTGTGCGTCTGCTCAAGGCCATGCCGGGCCGGCGCACGCTGGCCGCACTGGCCACCCTGGCCATCATCCTGGTGGCGGTCATCCTGCCACTGGGCCTGATCGTCGCTTCGCTGGTGCAGGAAGCATCGGCGCTGTACCAACGCATGCAGTCGGGTGAACTCAGTGTGGGCAGCTACTTCCAGCAGGTCTACGGCGCGCTGCCGGCCTGGGTTACCGGGCTGCTGGACCGTTTCGGCCTGAACAGCACGGGCGTGATCCTGGAGCGGGTGTCGTCCAGCATTTCCAAGGGCAGCCAGTTTCTGGCGACCCAGGCGCTGAACATCGGGCAAAACGCCTTTGATTTTGTGGTCAGCTTTTTCGTGATGCTCTACATCTTGTTTTTCCTGCTGCGCGACGGCGGCGCGCTGTCCCGGCGTATCCGCGATGCGGTGCCGCTGGAATCCGGCATCAAGCGCGAGCTGTCGGGCAAGTTTGTCACCGTGATCCGCGCCACCGTCAAGGGCAATGTGGTGGTGGCCATGCTGCAGGGCGCGCTGGGCGGCTTGATCTTCTGGATGCTGGGCATCCACGCGCCGGTCTTGTGGGGCACACTGATGGCCTTCCTTTCGTTGCTGCCGGCCGTGGGCGCGGCGCTGGTCTGGGGGCCGGTGGCGGTGTATTTTCTGGTTACCGGCGACCTGACCAAGGGCTTGATCCTGACGGCCTTCGGTGTGCTGGTGATCGGTCTGGTCGACAACATCCTGCGGCCGCTGCTGGTCGGCAAGGACACCAAGATCCCTGACTACGTAGTGCTGATTTCCACCTTGGGCGGCATGGCAATTTTTGGGCTGAACGGGTTTGTGATCGGCCCGGTGGTGGCGGCGATGTTCATGGCCGCCTGGGACCTGTTTTCCAAGGCGCGCGAGGAGGCTGCCCACCCGGTGGTGCAGCCCCCAGTGCCAGCGCCAGAACAAGTGACGGTCGTTGCGCGAGAACCCGGGGCCGCGAAAGAGCGGCAGGTGCCAAGGCGCTCCGGTCTGGATTGAAGTCGGGTTGTAGCCCTCGTCTATAAAGGGCGTATAGCTATCAAAATGATAGCGCAGCACCGCCACGGTTGTTGTTGACGCGCTTTGCACCTACATCATCACGCACCGAATGGCGGGGCAGGCGGCGGATTCGGCCCCTCTAGGCTCTGAAGCTCCGACTCTGCAAAGCAGCCCAACGCATGCCTGACTTGAGATTTTTTTGCCCGCCCGCGCGCCGGTTGAATCCGCCATGAGGTTTCTCGGTATTGGCGACTACAACGATCTGGCCGCCATGTATCACGGGCTGGCGGCCCGCGGCCATGAGGTCCGGGTGTTTGTCGAGGACCCGGCCTGCCATGATGTGTTTGGCGGCATGCTGCAGCGGGTTGATGATTGGCGCGCTGAACTGGACTGGCTTCGCGCGGCGGGTGCGAGCGGCATTGCGCTGTTCGAATCGGCCACCGAGGGGCTCGCGCAGGATGAACTGCGCCGCGACGGCTTTCAGGTGATTGGCGGCAGCGCACTCGGTGATCGGCTGGAAGCCGACAGGGAGTTCGGCCAGCAGGTGCTGCGCGCCAGCGGGCTGCAGACCGCCCACAGCCACAGCTTCACGGCGTACGGCGATGCCATTGCTTTTCTGCAACGCGAGGGTGGGCGTTATGTCCTGAAGTTCAACGGCGCAGACAGCCCGCGCACTCGCAACTACATCGGCGAGCTGGACGACGGCGCCGACATGCTGGCGCTGCTGGCGATGTACCGTGACCATGCGCCGCCCGGTGCCAATCCCGACTTCGTGCTGATGGAGCATCTGCAGGGCGTGGAGGTCGGTGTCGGCGCCTATTTCAACGGCGAGGCGTTTCTTGACACCGCCTGCATCGACTTCGAGCACAAGCGGTTTTTTTCGGGTGAGCTCGGCGAGCTGACCGGCGAGATGGGCACCATTGTGAGCTACCGCGGATCCAGGCGCCTGTTTGACGCTGCGTTGGCGCCGCTGGCCGGGCTGCTGCGTGAAGGCGGGTACTGCGGCTACATCAATGTCAATCTGATTGCCAACGAAGCGGGACTGTGGCCGCTGGAATTCACCAGCCGTTTTGGATACCCGGGTTTCGCCATCTGCGAGGCCCTGCATGCCGAACCCTGGGAAGACATCTTCATGCGTATGTTGCGCCGGGACAGTCTGCACCTGCATACGCGGGGCGGGTTTGCCGCAGGTGTGGTGTTGACGGTTCCGCCTTTTCCCTATCGCCAGGGGTATGCGGAGCTGTCCAAGGGCGAGCCGATCTGCTTTCGCCCGCAGATGAGCGCCGCGGAGCGTGAGGCCGTGCACTTTGCCGAGGTCGCGACGGTGCGCGGCCAGCTGGTGACCAGCGGCGCCAGCGGCTACATCGGAGTGGCTACTGGCACAGGGGGCAGTGTCCGCCAGGCACGCGACCACGCTTACCAGGTGGCGCGACAGGTGGTGATCCCGAACCTGCGCTACCGCACCGACATTGGCGACCGGGTTATCTCGCGCGACCTGCTCATGCTGGTGGCGCTGGGCTGGCTCGATGCCGATGTGCCCGGGCAGGGCGGCGGGGTACGACCCGGGTAGGAGGTCTCCCACCGAGGCTGGGGCGGCTCACCTATACGGCCCGTGCCCCTTGGCACGCATCGTGAAATGGTCTCAACACCTGACTGACCATGTTTATATCTGCGAATGAATGGCATTCCCGCCCACCAGCTGCGCCGCCTGGTCCTGCTGCACTTGCCGTGCCCGGTGGCACGCTGGCCCGTTTCTACAGCCAACTGCTGGCAGCGGACACCACGGGCGCCCTGAACAGCGCGGCAGCGCAATTTCTCGATGGGCAGATCGCCAGCACAGCCAACTTGTCCTGCGACCTGCCTGAGACGCCACAGGGGCTGGAGGGCTGGACGCATGCGGTTGCCCAGCGCGCGACTACCGCTTATGGCCAGTACCTGGAAGAACGCAAGGCCGGCGCACCACGCCGCTATTTCGGCAACCGCGCCCACGCGCTGTATTTTCTGCGGGCGGTCGCACCGACCAAGCTGGTGGACGGCGCTTGGCTTTACGGCGTGCTCAAACACTGGCGCAATCCGCGCTTTTCGGACCTGCTGCGCATTTACATCGAGGAGCTGGGCGACGGCGCGGCGGACAAAAATCATGTGGTGATCTACCGCGCCTTGCTGGCGCGGCATGGTCTGGATTCGTTGGAGAATCTAGATGACCGCCTGTACACCCAGGGCGTGATCCAGCTTGCGCTGGGCTGCAGTGCGGAAGACTATTTGCCGGAAGTCATCGGCTTCAACCTCGGTTATGAACAGCTGCCGCTGCACCTGCTGATCACGGCGTACGAACTTAATGAGCTGGGGCTGGACCCTTATTACTTCACGCTGCACGTGACAGTCGACAACCCGGACACCGGCCATGCGAAACGTGCGGTGCAGGCGGTGCTGGACAACCTGCCACGCCTAGGCGATGCGGACGATTTCTGGCGCCGTGTGCGGCAGGGCTTCCAGCTCAGCAATGCGGGCGTGGGCAGCACCGATGTGATCGACGGATTTGACATCGAGCGCGAAGTGATACGCATCTTCTCGCACAAAAGTGCCGCGGGCCACGGCGCGCACTCCGACTACTGCCGTGTCGCCGGGCGCAACATCAACGACTGGCTGGCACGCAAGGAAGACATCCCGGAATTCCTCGGTGCCTTGCAGAATGCCGGCTGGATCAAACGCGGCACGCCGGTTGAAGAGAGTCGCTTCTGGAGCTTGCTGCAAGGCCCGCGTGCCGAGATGTTCGGTGTGTTCAGCCCGTATGAGCTGCAACTGATCCACGACTGGCTACGCGGCGAGGCCAGCCGCGACGGCCGGGCGTATACAGAAAACCTCCGCGAGGCAAACGCCACACGCCGGCCCAGCTTCCGGGTTGCGGCACGCCTCGCGGCCACCCGCGGCGAGTCTGCTTTTGATGCTGCGCAAGCGGACGAACTGCTTGACGTCGACCTCGAGGCGCTCAAACTGCAGTTAAGCACCCTGGACGACGGCGGCCAGGCCAGGCTGCTGGTGAAGGCCATGGCGCCCAGCCAACACTGGACGCCGGCGGGCTTGCAGGCGACGCGGCTGTTCATGCAGCGCATGGCCAGCTTCTAGGTCTGGCACGGCCTGCAGCTCATCCCTGGGCTGCCTTTTAGTCCCCATCCTGCATACGCCACCCGGCGTATATCCCGTTCGCCCTCCGGTCCCCAGAATCACTTCATCGCTTCAGCAAGGCCGTTTCCCCGGCTTTTGCGTAGCGACATGTGATTGACCACCTACCGGAGAAGCTGAACATGCAACGTCGTTTTACCCTCAAGGCGCTGAGCGCCGCCGTCGCCCTGGCGGGCCTGTCGGTTCTGCCAGCCCACGCCCAGTCGGGTGGCACCATCAAGGTGGGCATTCTGCACAGCCTGTCGGGCACCATGGCCATCTCGGAAACCGTGTTGAAAGACACCGTGCTGATGGCGATTGACGAAATCAACGCCAAGGGTGGCGTGCTCGGCAAGAAGCTTGAGCCCGTGATTGTGGATCCCGCCTCCAACTGGCCGCTGTTTGCTGAAAAAACCAAACAACTGCTGGGTCAGGACAAGGTTTCGGTGATTTTCGGCTGCTGGACCTCGGTGTCCCGCAAGTCAGTGCTGCCGGTGGTAGAGGAAATGAACGGACTGCTGTTCTACCCCGTGCAGTACGAGGGTGAAGAGTTGTCCAAAAACGTGTTTTACACCGGCGCAGCGCCAAATCAGCAGGCCATTCCAGCTGTTGACTACTTGATGAGCAAGGAGGGCGGTGGCGCCAAGCGTTGGGTTCTGCTGGGCACCGACTATGTGTACCCCCGCACCACCAACAAGATCCTGCGCGCTTACTTGAAGAGCAAGGGCGTGGCCGACAAGGACATCGATGAGAAGTACACGCCCTTCGGCCATTCCGATTACCAGACCATCGTGGCCGATGTGAAGAAGTTTTCTGCCGGCGGCAAAACCGCTGTGGTCTCCACCATCAACGGCGACTCCAATGTTCCTTTCTACAAGGAGCTCGGCAATGCCGGCCTGAAAGCCAAGGACGTGCCGGTGGTGGCCTTCTCGGTGGGTGAAGAAGAGTTGCGCGGGGTGGACACCAAGCCGCTGGTGGGCCACCTGGCTGCCTGGAACTACTTCCAGTCGATCAAGAACCCGGCCAATACCGAGTTCATCAAGAAGTGGGGCGACTATGCCAAGGCCAAGGGTATCGCGGGTCACAAGGACAAGCCGTTGACCAATGACCCGATGGAAGCGACTTACATCGGCATCAACATGTGGAAGCAGGCTGTTGAAAAAGCCAAGTCCACCGACACCGACAAAGTGATTGCCGCGATGGCCGGCCAGACCTTCAAGGCACCCTCGGGCATCGTTTCCAAGATGGACGAGAAGAACCACCACTTGCACAAGTCGGTATTCATCGGCGAGATCAAGGCCGACGGCCAGTTCAACGTGGTGTGGAAAACACCCGGCCCGGTGAAAGCCAAGCCATGGAGCCCGTACATCGAAGGCAACGATAAGAAGCCTGACGAGCCGGCAAAAATGGCAGGCAAATAGGGCCACTGCCGCGGGGCTCACGCCCTGCGGGGCAAGCCGCACCTGGTTTTAAGCAAACAGGTGCGGTTTTTTTTGGTCTGGCCCGCTTCTTGCGCTACTCCGGTGCATGAACAACAGAAGCCGAACCCAGGGAGTTGCAGTCTGGGCACCGCCTCAAGCCGTACTGGCAGGCTGCGGTGCCCACCCTACAAATTCTTCAACATGATGATTCGCACATTCCTTCTATCTGCAACAGTCTTGTTCTCCGCCGGTGCATACGCCCTGACACCTGAAGAGGTCAAGGGCATAGCGCTTGGCGAAACCGAGACCCGGGTCGAAGCCCTGATCAAGGCTTCGGCTGTGCCCGACGAAAAAACCGCCGCCTTCATCCAGGCCCTGGCCGGCGACGCGGTCAAGACGTCCGGCAACAAGGTGTTTGTCATCAAGGACGACAAGGCTTACGACCCCGTCACTGGCGCCGAACTTGCCATGCCGGCGGACGCCGAGGACGTGATCAACAACAACCTGATGCGCGGCGAGCTGGACAACGCGCTGGCGTCCCTCAAGCTTTTTTCCAAAGAGGAAAACGTCCGCGCCGAGGCCATCAAGACCCTGTCGAGCGGGGCCGACGAGTCGCGACTGCCGCTGATAGAAAAAGCCTGGGCGGCCGAAACCGTGCCGGCGCTGAAAAGCCAGCTGGAGATGGTGCGTGCCACGATTCTCTTGAGCAGTACCGACAAGGCCAAACGTCTGGAAGCAGCCGCACGCCTGTCGGGCAGCAACAACCCGATCAGCAAAACCGTGCTGATCGCACGCCTGTCGGAAGAACAGGACCCGGAGGTCAAGAGTGCGCTGCAGGCATCGCTGCGCAAGGTCGAGTCGGCGCTGGCCTGGGGCGACAAGCTGGGCGCGGTGTTCAGCGGCATCAGCCTGGGCAGCATTTTGCTGCTGGTGGCGCTGGGACTGGCCATCACCTACGGCCTGATGGGCGTCATCAACATGGCCCACGGCGAGCTCATGATGATTGGCGCCTACACCACCTATGTGGTGCAGGGTGTCTTTCAGAACTACCTGCCTGGCTTTTTTGACTGGTATTTGCTGGCCGCTGTGCCGGTGGCCTTTTTGTCATCAGCGCTGATGGGTGCGGCGCTGGAGCGCGGTGTGATCCGTTTCCTCTACGGCCGGCCGCTCGAAACCTTGCTGGCGACCTGGGGCATCAGCCTGATGCTGCAGCAGCTGGTGCGCTCGATCTTCGGTGCGCAAAACGTCGGTGTCGAAAACCCCGTGTGGATGAGCGGCGGCGTTCAGGTGCTGGGCAACCTCTCGCTGCCCTACAACCGCCTCGTCATCATCGGTTTTGCAATTGCGGTGCTGCTGGGCATGGCCTGGCTGATCAGCAAGACACGGCTTGGCCTGTTTGTGCGCGGCGTCACGCAAAACCGTCCCATCGCCTCGTGCATGGGTGTGAACACTGCTCGCGTGGACACCTATGCGTTTGCGCTGGGCTCAGGCATTGCAGGCCTGGCCGGTTGCGCACTCAGCCAGGTCGGCAACGTCGGCCCGGACCTGGGCCAGGGCTACATCGTGGACGCCTTCATGGTGGTGGTGCTGGGCGGCGTGGGCCAATTGGCCGGCACCGTGTACGCCGCCTTGGGCCTGGGCATTTTGAACAAATTCCTCGAAGGCTGGACCGGCGCAGTGCTGGCCAAGATTGCGGTGCTGGTACTCATCATCATCTTCATCCAGAAGCGGCCGCAGGGCATCTTCGCGATGAAGGGACGGAGTGCGGAAGCATGAGCACACCCATGTCCTCCGTGGTCCTTCCTTCCAAAGGCCCCTTGTTCACCCGCGCAGGTTTGAGCGCCTTTATCGTCGCGCTGCTGATGGTCTGCGCGCTCGCGCCCGTGCTCAACCTGCTGGTGCCCGAGACCAGCATGTTCCACATGAGCACCTACGCGGTGGCCTTGCTCGGCAAGATCATGTGTTACGCCATCGTGGCGCTGGCCATGGACCTGATCTGGGGCTACACCGGTATTTTGTCGCTGGGCCACGGCCTGTTTTTTGCGCTTGGCGGTTATGCCATGGGCATGTATCTGATGCGCCAGATCGGCCGTGACGGCAACTACAAAAGTGATTTGCCGGACTTCATGGTCTTTCTCGACTGGAAAGAACTGCCCTGGCACTGGAGCTTCAGCGACAGCTTCATCGCCACGCTGTTCCTGATTGTGCTGGTGCCCGGCGTGGTGGCATTTGTGTTTGGTTACTTCGCCTTCCGCTCGCGCATCAAGGGCGTGTACTTTTCCATCATCACGCAGGCCATGACTTTCGCGGCCATGCTGCTGTTCTTCCGCAACGAGACCGGCTTCGGGGGCAACAACGGTTTTACTGACTTCAAGCGGATCCTGGACATGCCCATTGCCACACCCGGCATGCGTATGACCTTGTTTGTTATCACCGGCCTGACCCTGCTCGGTTTTTTCCTGTTTGCCAAGTGGCTGGTGCGCAGCAAGTTTGGCCGGGTGCTGCAGGCGATTCGTGATGCCGAGACGCGCGTGATGTTCTCGGGATACAACCCGATTGGCTACAAGCTGACCATCTGGACCATCTCGGCTGTGATGTGCGGCATTGCCGGCGCGCTGTATGTGCCGCAAGTCGGCATCATCAACCCGAGCGAGATGAGTCCGGCCAACTCCATCGAGATGGCCATCTGGGCGGCGGTCGGCGGGCGCGCCACCCTGATCGGCCCGATCGTCGGCGCCTTCATCGTCAACGGTGCCAAGAGCTGGCTGACGGTGGCTTACCCCGAGTACTGGCTGTATTTCCTCGGTTTGCTGTTCATTGCGGTCACCCTGTTTCTGCCGAATGGTGTGGTCGGCCTGGTCAAAAAACTGCGCAAAGGAGAGTCGAAATGACGCCGGATCTGCTAGAGCAGGGCGCGCGCCGCATCGAAGAGCGCCGCGCCGCACTGGCGGGCAGCCGCAGCAACACAGCATCTGGCGGCCGCAATGCGAGTGCAGGTCGCATTGCCACGCCGGGCGAGGTCGATGTGACACACGGTCGCATCCTCTATCTGGAAGATGTGAGTGTCAGCTTCGACGGCTTCAAGGCCATCAACAAGCTGTCGCTGGACATTGCGCCGGGGGAGTTGCGCTGCATCATCGGCCCCAACGGCGCTGGCAAGACCACCATGATGGACATCATTACCGGCAAGACCCGGCCCGACGAAGGCACAGTGTTTTTCGGCAGTACCATCGATTTGCTACGCCACACGGAGCCGCAGATTGCCCAGCTCGGCATAGGCCGCAAGTTCCAGAAACCCACGGTGTTCGAGCAGCTCACTGTGTTTGAAAACCTCGAACTCGCGCTCAAGACCAACAAGGGCGTGAAGTCGTCGATGTTCTTCAAGCTCGACTCGGCACAAAGCGACCGGCTGGCCGAAATCCTGGTGACGATTCACCTGGCCGACAGCGTGCACCGCATGGCCGGCAATCTGAGCCACGGGCAAAAGCAGTGGCTGGAGATCGGCATGCTGCTGATGCAGGACCCCAAGCTGCTGCTGCTCGACGAGCCGGTGGCCGGCATGACGGACGAGGAGACTGCACGCACGGCCGAACTCTTCCTCACGCTCAAGGGCAAACATTCGCTGATGGTGGTGGAGCATGACATGAGCTTCATCAAGACGATTTCCGAAATCGTCACGGTGTTGTGTGATGGCTCGGTGCTGGCGCAAGGCACGCTGGATCAGGTGCAGGCGGATGAACGGGTGATCGAGGTGTACCTTGGGCGTTGATTCTGCCAGCGTCCTGAGCGGGAAAGTTCGCGCCCCCCGGGTCCGCCTGCAAGCCGGGGGTTGCCCGGCGGCAAGTAACTTTCTTTTGTCTCGCCAAAAGAAAGTCACCAAAGAAAAGGCGACCCTGCTGTCTGCGTCCCCTGCGCTTCGCTCCGGGGCAACCTGCGGTGCTCGGTCCAGCCGGGGCCGGGCTCGAACTCGCTACGCTCAGACAATCGCCCGTCCTTGTCCGTCTGGACCTCCGCTCCTCGGCGCATACAGAAGGGTGGGGAACGCGGGAACGGGTTCCGGCGAGGTCGCGCAAAGCGCTTC
>NZ_JACDDD010000137.1 GCF_013817205.1 Polaromonas sp. | reverse complement strand
CCCCTAGGAAAATTAGCCCCCCCGGGGGGCAGCGCAGTACGCGCAGCGACAAGCGTGGGGGCCTCCATCATCTTGCGCAGGCCCTGGATTTCGTCACCGTAAATCGCGCGACCGGCCAGCAACATCTTGAAGCCGTTGTAGTCCTTGGGGTTGTGGCTGCCGGTGATCTGGATGCCGGAGTTCGCCAGCGTGCTAGCCGCGAAATACAGCATGGGCGTGGTGACCATGCCGACGTCCATCACATCGACACCGCTGGCAACCAGGCCACGGACCAGGGCCGCGCTGAGCGCCGGCCCACTCACACGGCCGTCGCGGCCCACGGCGACCACTGTCTCGCCTTGCAGCTGTGCGGCGGCGCCAAAGGCGCGGCCCAGGGCCTCTGCCACAGACTCGTTGACGGTAGAGGGCACGACGCCGCGGATGTCGTAGGCCTTGAAAATCGCTGGGTTCACCTGCATCGGTCGGGATCTTCCTGAGGGCGTGGGTACGGCGGCTATTGTAGGCGCGGGCTCCAGGGGGAAGATGTCCGAAAACGGCTAGTACCAGTCAAACTGCGCCGTATGATCCGCCCATGACTGCTGAAACCGCCCTGCTCGCCGACGACGCCTGTTACCTCGCGCTGAAGACCCGGGACGCACGCTTCGATGGCAGCTTTTTCACCGGCGTGACCTCCACCGGCATTTACTGCCGGCCGGTCTGCAGCGTGAAGACGCCCAAACGCGAGAACTGCCGCTTTTTCGGCCACGCGGCGCAAGCGGAAGACGCCGGTTTCAGGCCCTGCCTGCGTTGCCGCCCCGAGCTGGCGCCGCATTCGGTGGTGTGGTCGATCCAGGATGCGAGCTACATCCTGGCGCATCAAGCGGCGCGATTGCTCGACGAACCTGAAGCCTGGACAGATAGGGCCCCCACGCTCGGCACTGGCGTATCCTCGCTGCCCCCCGAGGGCGCTGTGCTTGCTCGGGGCGGCCCTTCGCGGCGCACGCTCGTGTCGTCCGAACCGACGGTGGCAGGCCTGGCCACCAAGCTGGGCGTCAGCGACCGCCACGTCCGGCGCATTTTTGAAGCACAGTTCGGCGTCTCGCCCATGCAGTACCTGCAAACGCGCCGGCTGCTGACGGCCAAGCAACTGCTGGCCGACACCACGCTGCCGATCACTCAGATCGCGCTGATCAGCGGTTACGCCAGTGTGCGCCGCTTCAACGCCGCCTTTGTCGGCCACTACGGGCTGAACCCGACGCAGTTGCGGCGCCAGGGCGGGACACCGAACGGGCGCGGCATTGCGGTGAAGCTGGGCTACCGGCCCCCCTATGACGTGGCCGCTATGGTGGCGTTTTTTCGCAAACGTCAGATCAACGCTATCGAATTTGTAGCTGATACCCCAGGTGGTACAGGGCTTGGACGCACTTTTCGTATCGAAAACGGCGGCAAGGTGCATGCCGGTTGGTTGCTGGTGAACTTCGATGAAAGCCGCTGCCACGTCAGCTTGCAGGTCAGCGACTCACTGCGCGAAGTGCTGCCGTTGGTGATACGCCGGGTGCGCGCCATGCTGGACCTCGACGCCGACCCGCAGGCCATCAATGCCGTACTGCATGACAGCTTTCCCGGCGGCGACGGCCTGCGCGTGCCCGGCGCCATGGACGGCTACGAGCTGGCGGTGCGTGCCGTGCTGGGCCAGCAGATCACGGTGGCAGCGGCGCGCACTCTGGCGCAGCGTTTGGTCGACAAACTCGGCGAGCCGATCGAGACGCCATGGCCAGGCCTGACACGCCTCTTCCCACCGGCCACCGTGCTGGCGCAGGCCAGCGGCGATGCGCTTGGGCAACTGGGCATCGTGCGCCAGCGCCAGGCGGCGATTGTCGGCATCGCGCAGGCGGTGGCGTCAAGGCGCGTGCAACTGCATGGCGGCGCCGACGTCAACGCCACGATTGCGGCGCTGAAAGAATTGCCCGGCATCGGCGACTGGACCGCGCAATACATCGCCATGCGCGCGCTGCGCTGGCCCGATGCCTTTCCGGCCGGCGACGTGGCGCTGCACAAGGCACTGGGTGTGCAAGGCCGGAAGAACCCGGCGAAAGAAGCTGAGCTGGCATCGCTGGCCTGGAAACCCTGGCGCAGTTACGCCGTGATTCGCGCCTGGAGCGGGGCGATGCTGCAGCCTGGTTAAGGAGCAGATGGTGATTAATGCAATTCGGGAATGAATACAGCCCCTCGATTTCATTGGACGGTCCGGCACGCCGGCGCGACCATCACAAGTGAATGATCGAGGCAGGCTTTTGCGGAAAACAGCGCGCCACACCGCGCACCTAACTCGAAACCATTCAAAGGTCAAAAAATGAAATTCGACCCCTCCATCGTTCAGACCACATTCCAGAGTCCTCTGGGAAAAATGATTATTGCTGCGACCCACAAGGGCTTGGCAGGCCTCTGGTTTGACGGCCAGAAACACCTGCCTGCTGAATTGACTGGCCCTGTTGTGTGGCCCACCGTACCCGGACACCCGGTACTTCAAAAAGTCATTGTCCAACTGACCGAGTATTTCTCCGGCCAGCGCAGCGGTTTTGATGTGCCGCTCGACCTGGCTTACGGCACGGCTTTCCAGCAATCTGTATGGCAGGCGCTGCTGAAGATTCCGCAAGGCGGCACCGCAAGTTATGGCGAGGTGAGCCAGCGCATCGGCAAACCGGCTGCCGTACGCGCCGTGGGCGCAGCGGTGGGCCGCAATCCGGTCAGCATCATCGTGCCCTGCCACCGCGTCATGGGGGCGAGTGGCGCGCTCACGGGCTATGCGGGCGGGCTGGAGCGCAAAAGCGCACTGCTCAGGCTTGAAGGCGCTTTGCCGGGGGGCGCTGCGTGACCCTTGCTGTTCCCGCCTTCAAAAGCACAAGCTGGCTCGGCGACTTCATCTTACTGGCAGCGATCTGGGGTTCGTCTTTTCTGTTCACGCGTTTTGCGGTGCTGGATTTTGGCCCCTGGCCCACCGCTGCGGTGCGCGTCGCCATCGCCGCAGCCTTTCTGCTGCCGCTGGTGCTGCTGCGCGGACATGGCGCAACACTGCTAAAGAACTGGCGCCGCGTGTTTCTGGTCGGCCTGTTCAACTCGGGGATTCCGTTTGCGTGTTTTGCGTTTGCGCTGCTGTCCATCACCACCGGGCTGTCGGCGATTTTGAATGCGACCGTCCCCATGTTCGGCGCCATCGTCGCCTGGTTCTGGCTGAAAGACCGACCTACCGGATCGCGCGTGCTGGGGCTGCTGATAGGTTTTGCCGGTGTGGCCATGCTAGCCTGGGACAAGGCGACCTTCAAGCCTGACGCCTCGGGCGTGGCCCCGGGCTGGGCCGTGCTGGCCTGCCTGTTTGCCTGTGTTTGTTACGCGCTGTCGGCCAGTTACGCCAAGCGCCACCTCACCGGCCTGCCGCCGCTGGTCACCGCCGCCGGCAGCCAGATCGGCGCAACCCTGGGCCTGGCCCTGCCCGCCGCCTGGCTGTGGCCCGCAAAAATGCCGGGCAGCAGCGCCTGGCTGTCGTTGCTCGTGGTCGGCGTTCTTTGCACCGGCATTGCCTACGTGCTCTACTTTCGGTTGATCGAAACCGCCGGGCCACCACGCGCGCTGGCCGTGACCTTTGTGGTGCCGGTGTTTGCGGTACTTTATGGCGTGGTGTTTCTCGGCGAAGCGGTCACGCTGTGGATGCTGCTGTGCGCGGTGGTCATCATCTGCGGCACAGCGCTGTCCACCGGTTTGTTGAAGCTGGGCCGATGACCGCGACACGCAAAACCAAGTTCAAGCTGCCGGCACCCCGGCAGCGCAACCCGCTGGTGGCGCCCGCGCTGCAGCGCAAGGCGGGCTCCCACCAGAAATCCGCCGCCGCCCTGCGCCGTGCCGACAAGATGGCGCTCAAGAAGCAGATCAACGAACGCTGAACCCGGGCTCTAGGCAAAGCTGGCCAGCACATTGAATCGCCCCGGGTTTCATGGAGGCTGTTTGGTTTAAGTCATGCCTCCACCGTGGAGGCTTGACTGGCGAGTTGCCGGTAGTAGTTTGCCTCAGCTTCTGCCGGAGGTATATATCCGATAGGGCC